>NZ_AJFC01000265.1:0-5488 GCF_000256505.1 Rhodococcus sp. P14
CCCGGACGCCGGTTGTTCTTCGCCTACCTCAACCTCTTCCTCGCGGCGATGTTGCTGCTCGTCCTCGCCGACAACTACTTCGGCCTGTACGTGGGCTGGGAAGGCGTCGGTCTCGCCTCGTACCTGCTGATCGGGTTCTGGCAGTACAAACCGTCCGCCGCGACGGCCGCGAAGAAGGCGTTCGTCGTCAACCGTGTCGGCGACATGGGTCTGGCCGTCGCCATGATGATCATGTTCGCGACGTTCGGGTCCGTGACGTTCGACGACGTCTTCGCCGGCGCCGACGGAGCGAGCGACGGCGTGCTCACCGCACTCGGCCTCGTGCTGCTGCTCGCCGCATGCGGCAAGTCCGCCCAGGTGCCCCTGCAGTCCTGGCTCGGTGACGCGATGGAGGGCCCGACACCGGTGTCGGCACTGATCCACGCCGCCACCATGGTCACCGCGGGCGTCTACCTCATCGTCCGGTCCGACGTGCTCTTCGACCTCGCCCCCACCGCGCAACTCGCCGTGGTGATCGTGGGCACGGTGACCCTGCTGTTCGGAGCTGTCATCGGGTGCGCCAAGGACGACATCAAGAAGGCACTCGCCGCCTCGACCATGAGCCAGATCGGCTACATGGTCCTCGCCGCGGGCCTCGGTCCCGCCGGATATGCCTTCGCGATCATGCACCTGCTCACCCACGGCTTCTTCAAGGCCGGACTGTTCCTCGGGGCCGGATCGGTGATGCACGGGATGAACGACGAGGTGAACATGCGGCACTACGGCGGCCTGCGCACCGTCATGCCGATCACGTTCGTCACCTTCGGTCTCGGCTACCTCGCGATCATCGGCATTCCGCCGTTCGCCGGGTTCTTCTCCAAGGACAAGATCATCGAGGTGGCGTTCGGCGCCGGCGGTGCGGAAGGGATCGTCCTCGGCACGGCAGCCCTGCTCGGGGCCGGCCTCACCGCGTTCTACATGACGCGGGTGATGCTGATGACCTTCTTCGGCAGACGTCGCTGGGCCGCCGACGTCCACCCCCACGAGGCGCCCGCCGTGATGACGGCGCCCATGATCCTGCTCGCCCTCGGCTCGGTCGGCGCCGGTGCCGCCCTCACTCTCGGCGGGGCGCTGCAGAACTGGCTCGAACCGGTGGTGGGGGCCGCGGAGATCGAACACCTGCTCCCGGTGTGGGTGATCACCGCCCTCACCCTCGCTGTCGTGCTCGCCGGTGTCGCGGTGGCCTACCGGCAGTACGCCCGGCGCGAGATCCCCGACGCCGCCCCCGCCGACGTGTCGGCGTTCACCGTCGCCGCCCGCAGGGATCTCTACGGCGACGCCGTCAACGAGGCGGTGTTCATGCGGCCCGGACGGTCCCTGACCACGACCCTGGTGACCGTCGACGACAAGGCCGTCGACGGGGCGGTCGACGGGATCTCCGCCACGGTCGGCGCCCTCTCCGCCCGGATGCGGCACCTGCAGACCGGGTTCGTGCGGTCCTACGGCTTGTCCATGTTGGTAGGCGCGGCCGTCGTGGTCGCGGCGATGATGCTGGGGAGGCTGTAGTGGGCAACTTTCCCTGGTTGACGACCCTGTGGGTGGTGCCGCTCGTCGGCGCCGTCGTCGTCCTGGCGATTCCCGCCCGGATGCGGAGCCTCGCCAAGGGCGCCGCGCTGGCGGTCGCGGCCGTGGTGCTCGTGGTGGCGTGCGTGCTGGCGATCGGATTCGACCCGGCGGGCGAGCAGTACCAGTTCGTCGAATCGCACCCGTGGATCCCGGCCCTGGGCACCCGGTACACGCTGGGCGTGGACGGCATCGCGCTCGTGCTGGTGCTGCTCACCGCGGTGCTGCTTCCGCTGCTGATGCTGGCCGGTTGGAACGACACGACACCGGCCGAGCCCACCGGCACCGCCCGCCCCTCCACGCCGCGGCGAACCACACACCTGTACATGGCGCTGATGCTCTCGGTCGAGGCGATGGTGATGGTCTCGTTCACCGCGCTCGACGTGTTGCTGTTCTACATCTTCTTCGAGGCGATGCTCATCCCGATGTACTTCCTCATCGGGGGCTTCGGGGATCGGCTCGGAGATCGGGGCCGGCGCTCCCGCGCGGCGGTGAAGTTCCTGCTCTACAACCTGTTCGGTGGGCTGATCATGCTGGCCGCGGTGATCGGACTGTACGTGGTGACCGCCCGGCAGGGCGCCGGCACGTTCGACTTCCGGGAGATCGTCGCCGCCGTCACCGACGGCGGTCTCGGTGCCGACACCGTGGTGCTCCACGCCCTATTCCTCGGTTTCATGTTCGCGTTCGCCGTGAAGGCGCCGCTGTGGCCGTTCCACACCTGGCTGCCCGGCGCCGCGGTGCAGGCCACCCCCGCCGGGGCGGTGCTGATGATGGCCGTGGTCGACAAGGTCGGCACGTTCGGCATGCTGCGCTACTGCCTGCAGTTGTTCCCCGAGTCGTCGGTGTACTTCGCGCCCGTGATCGTCACGCTCGCGGTGATCGGCATCGTCTACGGCGCGGCGGTCGCCATCGGTCAGACGGATGTGATGCGTCTGATCGCCTACACCTCGATCTCGCACTTCGGGTTCATCATCCTCGGCATCTTCGCGATGACCAGCCAGGGCCAGGCCGGCTCGACGCTGTACATGGTCAACCACGGCATCTCCACCGCCGCGCTGTTCCTGATCGCCGGGTTCCTCGTCTCCCGGCGCGGATCCCGCGCGATCGCCGCGTACGGCGGCGTCCGCAAGGTCGCCCCCGTCCTGGCCGGGACGTTCCTCGTCGCGGGACTGGCGACCCTGTCCCTGCCGGGCCTGGCACCGTTCGTCAGCGAATTCCTGGTGCTGGTCGGCACCTATCCGCGCTACCAGGTCGCCGCCGTGGTCGCGGTGCTCGCGCTCGTCCTGTCGGCGATCTACGTGTTGTGGCTCTACCAGCGCATGATGACCGGACCGGTCACCGGCGGCAACGAGCACGTGCGCGACCTGGTGCCCCGCGAACTCGCCGTCGTGGTGCCGCTCATCGCGTTGCTCCTCGTCCTGGGCGTCTACCCCAAGCCGGCCCTCGACGTGATCACCCCCGCGGTCGACCAGGTCCTGGTCACCGTCGACCGGCCCGATCCGGAGCCCGCCGCCCCGCCCGAGCCCGTCGCGGGCGGGACCGGCACCGACACCCACGGAGGGACGCACAGGTGACTCCCTTGAACGGAACCCTCGTTCTCGCTCAGGCGATTCCGGCTCCCGACCTCCGCTACGGCCCGCTCTCTCCCATGCTGATCGTGTTCGGGGTGGCCGTTGCCGCGGTGCTCGTCGAGGCGTTCGTTCCCCGCCGCGGCCGGTACGCGAGCCACCTGCTGCTCGCGCTCGGTGGTCTCGGCGCCGCGTTCGTGGCCGTCGTCGTCCTCGCCGCGGGCCTGGACTTCGCCGCCGGCGCCGCACCCGGGTACAGCGCCGCGGTCGACGCCGTCGCGGTCGACGGACCCACCCTGTTCCTGCAGGGCACCATCCTGCTCGTCTCGATCCTCGCAGTGCTGCTCGTCGCCGAACGCGGCATCGAGCCGAATGCCCGCGGTGCCACGCCGGAGGGGCCGGGCGCGGCGGTGGCGACCGGGCGCGGCGGGGCCGACGCGTTCGCCCCGCAGGCGTCCGTGGTGCCGGGCAGCGTCGCCGAGCGCGAGGCCGCCGCGCAGGGGATGTCCCAGACCGAGGTGTTCCCGCTGGTGCTGTTCGCCGTCGGGGGGATGCTGCTGTTCCCGGCGTCGAACGACCTGCTCACCATGTTCATCGCGCTCGAGGTCCTGTCGCTGCCGCTGTACCTGCTGTGCGGCCTGGCCCGTCGGCAGCGCCTGCTCTCCCAGGAAGCGGCCCTGAAGTACTTCCTGCTCGGCGCCTTCTCCTCGGCCTTCTTCCTGTTCGGGGTGGCGCTGCTGTACGGCTACGCGGGCACCGTGCGCCTGGCAGGTATCGCCGACGCCGTCGCCGTCCGCGCGGACGGCGACGCGCTGGTGGTGATCGGTGCGGCGATGCTCGCGGTGGGTCTGCTTTTCAAGATCGGCGCGGTGCCGTTCCATTCCTGGGTCCCCGACGTCTATCAGGGGGCCCCCACGCCGATCACCGCCTTCATGGCGGCGGCCACCAAGATCGCGGCGTTCGGCGCGATGCTACGCGTGTTCTACGTGGCGCTGCCCGGACTGCGAGACGACTGGCGTCCCCTGCTGTGGGGCGTGGCGATCCTGACGATGGTGGCGGGCTCGGTGCTGGCCGTGACGCAGAACGACGTCAAACGGATGCTGGCCTACTCGTCGGTCGCCCACGCCGGTTTCATCCTCACCGGTCTGATCGCCGCCGACCGGGCCGGGCTGGCGTCGACGATGTTCTACCTGTTCGCGTACGGCTTCAGCACTCTCGGTGCGTTCGCCGTCGTGACCCTGGTCCGCGACGACCTCGGGGAGGCGACCCACCTGTCCCGCTGGGCGGGCCTCGGGCGGCGCTCGCCGCTCGTCGGCGCGGTGTTCGCCCTGTTCCTGCTCGCGTTCGCCGGCATCCCGCTCACCAGCGGGTTCGTCAGCAAGTTCGCCGTCTTCGGGGCGGCGGCGGGCGGCGGCGCCGTTCCGCTCGTGATCGTCGGCGTGGTCAGCAGCGCCGTCGCGGCGTACTTCTACGTGCGCGTCATCGTGCTGATGTTCTTCGACGAGCCGGACCGCGACGCTCCCGCGGTCGTGGCGCCCAGCGCCCTGACGACCGTCACGATCGCCGCCGGGGCGGTGGTGACCGTGGCGCTCGGCGTCTTCCCGCAGCCGTTGCTCGAGCTGGTGGACCGGGTCGCGGTGTTCCTCGGTTGACGGTTCCGTGACGAGCGCGGGGATCCGGGCGGACGAGGACGCAGCCGCCGAACACGAACGCGGCCGCCCGCGCCGAAACCGCCGCCGCCCGCGCCCAAGTCGACGCTGCCCGCGAACACGCCGACGAACTGCGCACCGAACTACGCGGACTCCGTTCCACAACCTCGGGTCCGAGCGAGTCGCGATGACCCCGGAGGGGTGCACTCCTGTCCCCGTGCCGGCACCCGGCGAGCGGTCGACTCGGGTGGGGGCCGTCTTCGCGCGGGGCCGGGCAGGGGATGTGGCCGGGTGGGTGCTCGGTGAGACCGCCCCAGCCGGTGCCACGCCCGCGGTGTATGTCGGGCAGTTGCCGGCGCCGGGGTCGTAGCTTCGGTTACCCCGGGCTCCCGGTGCGGGAGTCGGTCCCGTCGCTGTTTGCCCTGACATGGTTGTCTAGAGCGTCGCTCCCTGCATCTCGATGCCGGGCGGAATCGGGGTGCTGTTCGCAGGTGAGGTCATCGCGTCCTCCTGTGTCGATAGCCCTTGCCGAGATTCTCCGCCGCCGACCCGACGGCTCGCGCCACCTACTCAGGATGCGCCGTCTCAGCCTTCACTGTCTGCCGGATCGGCGAGGAGGAACGGGCGGCCAGATGTTCATGTCGTCTCCAGGGGCGGGGGGGGCCGCCC
>NZ_AJFC01000266.1:0-1874 GCF_000256505.1 Rhodococcus sp. P14
GTCTGTCCCACCGCCTGCGCGTACCGTTCGAGGGTGGACAGGCGCGGATCGAGATCGCCGCGCTCGAGTCGGGCCACCGCCGACTGGGAGGTGCCCATCCGGGCCGCGACCAGGGTCTGGCTCAGTCCCTGCCGTCGCCGGGCCGCCGCCAGCTCGTCCACCAGCGCTCGCCGCCTATCGGAGAGACGGTCCACACCCGGGAACGACGTTCGACGAGGCGACGTCGACATATCGGCAATGCTATCTCGGCAATGCGCTACCGGACAGCGCCGTCGCCACGCCCCTTGACACGGGCGGCGCCCGGAACGATCCTCGACCCATTCCGAGACGGTCCCGCGTCCCGGGTCGATACGGAGCGCGCCATGACAATGCCTCGAATTCCGGATACGCGACGGTCGTACCTGCGGGTGCGGGACGTCGATCTGTACTGCGAGGACACCGGCGGTGAGGGCGAGCCCATCCTGTTCCTGCACGGGTTCTTCTTCGACGGGCGAATGTACGAGGCGCAGATCGCGGCGCTGCGGGATCGGTACCGCTGCCTCACCCTCGACTTCCGGGGACAGGGCCGATCCGGGCACGCCCGGACCGGATTCCAGCTCGAGCAGCTCACCGCCGACGTGCTCACCGTGATCCGGCGGCTCGACCTCGCACCCGCGCATCTGGTGGGGCTGTCGATGGGGGGCTTCGTCGGCATGCGCATCGGCGCGCGGGAACCGGACCTGTTGCGCTCGCTGACCCTGCTCAACACCGGCGCGACGCCGCATCCGCCCGTGAGGTACCCGCTGCACCTTGCCCTCACGGCCGTGGCCCGGCTTCTCGGGCCGTCGCCGGCCCTCGTGCTGCGCGGTATCGAGAAGGAACTCTACGGCGAACCGTTCCGCACCGACCCCGGCCGGGAGGCCGAGCGTGAGGTGTGGCGCAGGCGGTGGGCGATGGCCGACCGGTCGTCACTGGCGAACACGATGCTCGGCATGATGGTCCGCCCCGACATCCGGGACGAGCTGCCCGCGGTGAGCGTGCCGACGCTGATCGTCGCGGGACAACTGGATGTCGAGATGCCGCCGCGTCTCGCCCGCGAGATGCACGCGCTGATCCCGGGCTCGCGACTGGTGGAACTCGACGGGGTGGGCCACAGTTCGACGCTGGAGGACCCGGCCCGGGTCACCGGGATCCTGGAGAGCTTCCTCGCCGAGATCGGCTGACCGAGGGACCTCTCCCCCCGGATGCGGTCGTGGCCGCCGGTCCGTCCCGCACCCGGGCGACGGCGCCGTCACGACCTGCGCCCCCTAGATCGGACGGAACCCCGCCCCGGCCCCGCCCCGCGCATCGGCGTCGCCGACGACGGCCGTCATGCTCGTGCCGACCTCCGGACCGAGGCAGGCAACGGTGAGATAGCCGTTCACCATGCCGACGAGCGTGGTTCCGACCACCACCGGGCCTCCCGAGTCGCCGAGGTCGACGCACGTCTGCGTCCAGGTCTGCCCCGAACCGAACACATCGCCGTAGGCCACCCCGCAGGTCTGCCCCGTGGTGCGGCCCTGCTTGCAGACGATGTCCGGGAACTGCGCCGGACCCCCGATCCCCGTGATCGTCGTGTTTCCCACCCGATTCACGGGAACCACCTTCGCCGGCTCGAACACGATCACCGCGTAGTCCAAGTCCGCATCGGTGTAGGCGATCGTGCCGACCACACCGGCGTCCGGATCCGCCTCCGAGGCAACCGTGGAACCGGCGTTTCCGCAGTGTCCCGCCGTGAATCCGACCAGCCGGCCCCCGGAATCGGGACCGATCGTGGTGAGGGTGCAGTAGTTCCGGCCGTCCATGACGATGCCGGAGCCGCCGCCGAGGACGGCCGGATCGGCGGGGGGGGGGGC
>NZ_AJFC01000267.1:0-6535 GCF_000256505.1 Rhodococcus sp. P14
GGTGCCGGCGAGCAGCGACGCGCCGACGGCGAGAACGAGGATGCCGAGTCTCATGGCGGGTGTCTCCCGAAGGTCGAGCGAACGAGCCGGACACGCGCAGGAACGGGAGGGTCGCGCGTACGATCCACCGCCCTCGGGCGCTGTTTCTCGATCATCCGCCGCACCGGGTGCTGTTCGCAGCGTTTTCCGGGACGGGAGAGTGCGGCGTGAGTCGACCCGGGAAGGGGAACGACCGCTCCCGGTCCCGGTCGGCCGGCCTTCCGCGGCGGCTCAGGGAATCGTCCATGCCGCCGGGGCGTCGACCTCGAACCTTGCCGGCCGGACGAGGAACCGCTCATCGACCCAGTCCGGTTTCCGCGCCTCCCGCAGGCGCGCATCGGCTTCGGCGTACTTCGGAGCGGTCACCAGCCCGCCGACCCGGGGATTCCTTTGAACGGGCCGACGACCGAGCTGGTGATCCAGCCGCCGTAGAAACCGCCCGGTTGCGGGACCACCTCCTCGCCGTCGACGGTGCACCGGTCGACCTGGGCGGCCATCACCGCGACCGCCCCGGCGAGCGCCCGGAAGGCGGGGGAGGGATCGCGGTAGGTCCACGCCGCTTTCGGCGCGACCCGCGAGGCGGTCACCAGGTCGTAGTAGCTCGCCCTGCCCTTCCACTCGCACCACGACGAGCCCGGCGTCTCCCGCAGCACCCCGTCGGCGAAGGCTTCGGCGGGAAGGTAGTAGGTCGGCGGATGGCTGGTCTCCAGTATCCGCCAGGCGCGCGTGGTCGACGCGATGGTCCGGCCGCCCAGTTCCACGGTGATCGAGCCGGTGAAGGTCTCGAGGCGGGGCGGTCGGGGGTAGTCCCAGACCGACTCCTGCCCCGCAGCAGGTTCGACGGGTTCCGGCCGGGTTGTCACGGCGACCTCCTCGTGGTCACCCCCCAGGGTACGAGGACGACCGAGGCGCCGGGGCTGCCGGGCGGGTGCCGGGCAACCGAGATGCCCCTGCGTTCCTGGGCGGCGAGCCAGGACCGCAGCACTGCGCGGCTCGCCGGTTCCGAGCCGTCGGGGCCGACGCGACCGGTCGATCCGTCCTCGGCCGTGTCGGTGTCCTCCGTTCCGGAGGGTGTCGGGGGACCGCTCAGAACAGTCGCCGCATGATCTTCAGCGCAGCCTGGGTGTAGGGCGGGTAGTTCATCGCCGGATCCGGACGGAACGGTTTGGCGAGCACCGCCTTGCGGTGGCTGAGCGCCTCGAAACCGTAGCGTCCGTGGTATGCCCCCATTCCGCTGGCACCCACGCCACCGAACGGCAGTTGTGGCGCGAGGACGTGCATGCCGACGTGGTTGATCACCACGGCACCCGCGCTGATTTGCTGCGTGATCTTCCTCTGGGTGCTCAGCGACTTGGAGAACACGTACGCTGCAAGGGGTTTGGGGCGGGCACCGACGAAGTCGAGGGCTGCGTCGACCGAGTCGACGGTGAGAATCGGCAGGATGGGCCCGAAGACCTCGTCCGTCATGACGGCGTCGTCGGGTGCCGGATCGACGATCACGGTCGGTTCGACGGTGAGAGAGTCACGATCGCACCTGCCGCCGGTGACGATGCGCCCGGTCGTGGACTCCAGATACGCCTCGAGCCGATCGAAGTGACGCTGGTTGACCACCCGCATCCCCGGCTGCGGTTCCTCGCTGCGGAACAGGGCGATCGTGTCGACGATCGTGTCGACGAGCGCGTCGCGGACGGACCGCTCGACCAGTACGTAGTCGGGCGCGATGCAGCTCTGTCCGGAATTGAGGAGTTTGACCCAGGCGATACGCCGCGCGGTGACCTCGAGATCGGCGTCCTCGGCGACGACGACGGGAGACTTGCCACCGAGCTCGAGGATCACCGGCGTGAGCTGCGGGGCGGCGGCGGCCATGATCTTGCGGCCCACCTCGGTGCCGCCGGTGTACAGGGCGAGATCGAAACCCTGCGCGAGCAGACTCTGGGTGAGCTCGGCATCGCCTTCGGCGACCACGACGGCCTCCGGGTCGAGGTAGTGCGGAATCAGCCGGGCGAGCAGCGCGGACGTGGCGGGGGCCAGTTCCGACGGTTTGATCACGGCACAATTCCCGGCGGCCACTGCCGCGACGAGCGGACCGAGCGTCAGATACACCGGGTAGTTCCACGGTGCGATGATCAGGACCACTCCCATCGGCTCGTACTGCACCCAGCCGAGCGCGGGAAACTGGTTGAGCGACAAGGGCTTCGGTCGAGGAAGCATCCAGCGCCGGACCCGCTTGCGGGCGTAGGCGGCTTCGGCCCGGGTGGAAGCGAGGTCGGCGAGCCAGGCTTCGACCGCGTTTCGGCCCAGGTCCTCCTGTAGGGCGGCCGCAATCTCGGCCTCGCGCTCGTCGGCGAGTTTCTCGATGCCGCGGAGCTGGCGGATGCGCCATTCGGCATCGCGCGTGCGTCCGGTCGCGTAGGCCTTCCGCAGCCGGGCCAGCAGTTCTGCCGATGTGTCGGTATCTGTGACGGTCACGGGGTCCTCCAGGCGAAAGTCGAGGGTTGATGTGCGGTGGGCTTGTCGCGGCGGAACGGCGGACGGCGACACGGGCGGCCGGGGCGAGGTCGACGACGACAGAACCTCGGGTGCGGGCCGTCGCGATGCGCCGGCGCAAGCAGCACCCGGGCGGCGGCCCGAGCCCGCGGCGGCGGGTGGCACCGAGTCGGGCGGTGCCGCGCCGACGCTCGGTGCCCTGACATCCGGCTCTGTGCCCTGACATCCGGCTCTGCGCCCTGACATCCGGAGCGATGCCCATCGCCACAGTCTAGGACCGCTGGTGCCCTGCGGATACGTGTCGGTCGGCCCACGTCGGTGCGCGGCAAGAGCCCGACGAGCAACTCGATCGGAAGGCCGCGGAGGTCCCCGAGCGCTCCGGACGGTATTCGTCCGAGGCGCGCCCACAGTCGTCTCGCACGCCGCACCGGTCACACTCGCACGAGCAGATCGCTGTGTCCGGGTGGGGGGCGGCGGATACCATCGAGTTCTCGGCGCAGGCACGACGGCTCTCGGATTGGAGCTCGATTATGGCCGATGATGCGAAGCTCCTCGACTATCTGAAACGGGTGACCGCAGAGCTCTATCAGGCCCGGGAGAAGCTTCGCGAGGTCGAGGGGGTGAGCCGCGAACCGATCGCCGTCGTCGGGATGGGGTGCCGGTTCCCCGGCGGGGTCCGCTCCCCACAGGACCTGTGGCACCTGGTGGAATCCGGTACGGAGACCGTCGCCGCATTCCCCGCGGACCGCGGTTGGGAAGCGGCGGACCTCTACGATCCGACGGGCCGGCAGGCCGGCCGGACGTACACGGTGCACGGCAGCTTTCTCGACGATGCGGCGGGTTTCGACCCGGAGGTCTTCGGCATCTCGCCTCGCGAAGCACTGGCGATGGACCCGCAGCAGCGACTCCTGCTCGAGACGAGCTGGGAGACCTTCGAGCACGCCGGCATCGATCCGCGATCCGTGCACGGCAGGCAGATCGGCGTCTTCACCGGTCTGTCCGGGATCGACTACTCGGCACGGGCGGGCGGCGCCCCGCCCGAGGAACTCGCGGGCTACTTCATCACCGGCACCGCGATGAGCGTCGCCTCCGGTCGTGTCGCGTACAGCTTCGGACTGAACGGACCCGCGATCACCGTCGACACGGCGTGCTCGTCGTCCCTGGTGTCCGTCCACCTCGCCATGCAGGCGCTGCGCCACGGCGAGTGCGAACTCGCCCTCGCCGGCGGGGCGACCGTCATGTCGACGCCCGCGGTGTTCGTCGAGTTCAGCCGGCAGCGTGGACTGGCCCGAGACGGGCGCTGCAAGGCATTCGCCGCCGCGGCCGACGGCACGGCGTGGGGCGAAGGCGTCGCGATCCTCGCGCTGGAACGCCTGTCCGACGCCCAGCGCAACGACCACCGGATCCTCGCCGTCGTCCGCGGCAGCGCGGTGAACCAGGACGGCGCCAGCAACGGCCTGACCGCCCCGAACAAGCAGGCCCAGGAACGGGTGATCCGGCAGGCCCTGGCCGACGCCGGACTCGGCCCGGCCGACGTCGACGCGGTCGAAGCCCACGGCACCGGCACCACGCTGGGCGATCCCATCGAGGCGTCCGCCCTGCTGGCCGGCTACGGCCGCGATCGGCCCCCCGACCGGCCGTTGTGGCTCGGTTCGGTGAAGTCGAACCTCGGGCACACCCAGGCCGCCGCCGGAGTGGCCGGCGTGATCAAAATGATCATGGCGATGCGTCACGGTGTGCTGCCGAAGACGCTGCACGTCGACCGTCCCACCCCCCACGTCGACTGGACCGCCGGATCGGTGTCCCTGCTCACCGAGAACCGGGAATGGCCGGCGACCGACCGGCCCCGCCGCGCGGCGGTCTCCTCGTTCGGCATCAGCGGCACGAACGCCCACGTCGTGCTGGAACAACCGGCCCCACCGCCGGACGCCGCGCCCCCCGAGGGGACCGACGGCTCGGACGACGTCGTGGCCTGGTTCGTGTCGGGCCACACCGAACCGGCGTTGCGCGCGCAGGCGCACCGGCTGCGGGACTACGTCGCCGGCCACCCCGAGCTGACCCCCGCGCAGGTGGCCGGCCCGCTGCTGACCTCCCGCGCGACCTTCCACCACCGCGCCGCCGTGCTCGGCGCCGACCCGCGCGCCCTGCTGTCCGGTCTCGACGCGCTCGGCCGAGGCGCCCCCGACCCCGGTGTGATCACCGGCGTCGCGGTCGAGGCGGGCGACCGGCCGGTGTTCGTCTTTCCCGGGCAGGGCGCGCAGTGGGTCGGCATGGCCACCGCACTGCTGGAATCCTCCCCGCTGTTCGCCGACAGCCTGCGCGAGTGCGCCGACGCCCTCGCCCCGCACACCGAGTTCGCGCTGCTCGACGTGCTCCGCGACCGCGATCCGTCCGCCCTGGACCGGGCCGACGTCGTGCAACCGGCGCTGTTCGCGGTGATGGTCGGGCTTGCGCGGCTGTGGCAGGCACACGGCGTCGAACCGGCGGCCGTGGTCGGACACTCGCAGGGCGAGATCGCCGCCGCCCACGTCGCCGGCGCGCTGACCCTGCCCGACGCGGCGCTCGCCGTCGCGGCCCGCAGCCGCGTGATCACGGAATCGGCCCGCCGCGGCGGTGGCATGGCGTCGGTGGGTCTGCCGGCGGACGCCGTGCGGCAGCAGATCGAACCCTGGGCCGGGACCGTCGAGGTGGCGGCGATCAACGGTCCGGCCGCGACGGTCGTGTCCGGCCCTGGCGACGCCCTTGAGGTGCTGGTCGCGCGGTGGCAGGCCGACGGTGTCCAGGCCCGGCGCATCACCGTGGACTACGCCTCCCACTGCGCGGACGTCTCGGTGCTGCGCCGGCCCATTCTCGACGCTCTCGCCCCGATCACCCCGCAGCGTTCGCGGATCCCGTTCTACTCGACGGTGACCGGGGACGTGATGGACGGCACCGCACTCGACGCTGACTACTGGTACCGGAACCTGCGCCGACCGGTGCGCTTCGAAGACGCGACGAGGTCCCTGGCCCGCGACGGGTACCGGCTGTTCGTCGAGTCGGGCAGCCATCCGGTCCTGACCGTGCCGCTGCAGGAGACCCTGGACGCGGCCGGCGTCGCGGGTCGCGCCCTCGGCACCCTCCGCCGCGACCGGGCGGGCCTGCGTCAGTTCACCGCCGCCCTCGCCGAGGCACACGTGTCCGGGGCGCACATCGAGTGGGGCCGGGTCGGGTGGGCTCGCCGCGCCGGTCACCGGCAATGGGTGGACCTGCCCACGTATGCCTTCCAGCATCGCCGCTACTGGCTGGACGGAGGCGCGCCCCGACGTGATGCCGCAGCCGGCATGGACGCCGGGGACCACCCGATGCTCGCCGCCTCGGTCGAGCTCGGCGACGGTCGCGGCGCCGTGTTCACCGGCGTGCTGTCGCCGCACCGACTGCCGTGGCTGAACGAGCACGCCGTGGACGGCACCGTCGTGCTGCCCGGCACGGCGTTCGTCGAACTCGCCCTGCACGCCGGGCACCGCGCCGGCTGCAGCCGTCTCGCGGAACTCACCCTCGAGACACCCGCGACGATTCCCACCGGTGGGGAGCTCGCGGTGCAGGTCGCCGTCCTCACCGCCGACGACGCCGGGCACCGCACGGTGTCGGTGCACTCCCGTCCGGCGGACGCCGCGGCGCAGACCCCGTGGACCCGGCACGCCGTCGGCACCCTCACGGCGGCGGTACACACCGCGCCCGTTCCGATCCGGCCGTGGCCCCCGGCCGATGCGACGCCGATCGACGTGAGCGGCCTGTACGACGCGCTCGACGAGACCGGATACGGGTACGGGCCGACGTTCCGGGGCCTGCGCGCGGCGTGGCGCCGCGGTGACGACCTGTACGGGGAGGTGCGCCTCGGGGGAGAGGACCCCGCCGCGACGGTCGCCGGGTACGGGATCCATCCGGCGGTGTTCGACGCGGCACTGCACCTGATCGCGTTCGCCGCCGCCGCGGCCGGCGCCCGCGACCTGCGGCTGGCGGTTGCCCCGGG
>NZ_AJFC01000268.1:0-14393 GCF_000256505.1 Rhodococcus sp. P14
TGGGACGACGTGCAGCTGCACGCCGTCGGCGCCGTCGCCCTGCGCGTGCACATCGCCCCGGCCGGACCCGAACGGTACCGGGTGGCCGCGTACGACACCGCCGGCCATCGCGTGCTGACCGCGCAGTCGCTGGCGCTGCGGCCGTTCGCCGGTCCGCGCACCCCGGCCGCCGCGACCGGCACCGGCCTCTACCGCGTGGAGTGGATCCCGGTCGACGCCGGCGCCGCGCCGACGGCGGATCTCACCCCGCTCGGGGAGGCGCTCACCGGCGGCGATCCCGCCGGCCGCACCCTGCTGCTGGCCGGGGAACCGGGCGACGAACCCGACGTGCCGACGCGCGCGCACGCCGCCGCGGAGGCGGCGTTGCGGGCGGTACAGGCGTGGCTCGCCGACGACCGTCTCGCCGAGACCCGACTGCTGGTGACGACGCGGCGCGCCGTGACGGTCGCCGACGACGAACCGATCGACGTCTGCGCCGCGCCCGTGTGGGGGCTGATCGGTGCGGTGCAGAACGAACACCCGGACCGGATCACCCTGGTGGACCTGGACCGGCCGCCCGGTGACCTTCCCGATCCCGGTGTGCTGTCCGCGGCCCTGGCCTGCAACGAACCACAACTGGCGGTCCGCGCCGGGACACTCCTCGCGCCCATGCTCGCGCCGGCGGCGCCCACCACCGATGCGCCGCACGGGGATCCGGTGCCGTTCGGCCCCGACGGCACCGTCGTCGTCACCGGCGGCACCGGCACCATCGGCCGGCTCGTCGCCCGTCACCTCGTGCGGCGGTACGGGGTGCGCCGGCTCGTGCTGACCGGCCGACACACGGTCCGCGCCGAGCGGGCAGCGGAACTCCGCGCCGAGTTCGCCGACGCGGGCGCCGAGATCCGCGCCGTGGCCTGCGACGTGGCCGATCGAGCCGCGGTGGCGGCCTTGCTCGATGCGGTCCCCGACCTGTCGGGTGTCGTCCACGCCGCCGGGGTGCTCGACGACGCCACCGCCGCCACCTTGACTCCGGACCAGCTGCACGCCGTCCTGCGCCCCAAGGTGGACGGTGCCTGGCATCTGCACGAACTCACGCGCGATCGCGGTCTCGCGGCGTTCGTGCTGTTCTCCTCCGCGGCGGGTGTGCTCGGCGGCGCCGGCCAGGCGAACTACGCGGCGGCCAACGTCTTCCTCGACGCGCTCGCGCAGCACCGCCGCGCCGAGGGGCTACCGGGACTGTCCCTGGCCTGGGGGCTGTGGGACCGACCCAGCGGGATGACCGCCCATCTGAATGCGGCCGATCTGGATCGGTTGCAGCGCACCGGCATAGACACCCTCACCCCGGAGGCCGGGCTGGCCCTGTTCGATGCGGCACTCGCCGCGAACCGTGCGTTGACGGTGCCGATACGGCTCTCCACGCCCTCCCGCAGGCCCGACGGCGAGGCCCTTCCCCCGATCCTGCGCCGAGTGCTCGGCCCGTCCCGCCGGCGCGCCGCGGCCGCCCCGTCGGCCCCCGGCCTCGCCGACGAGCTGCGCGCGCTCGACCCCGCCGAGCGGCACGCCCGGGTCCTCGACATCGTCACCACGTACGTTGCGGCGGTGCTCGGCCACGACGGGAAGGAGGCCATCGATCCGGAGCGTGCCTTCAAGCACCTCGGCTTCGACTCGCTCACCGCGGTGCAGCTACGCAACCAGCTGACGACGGCCACCGGGGTGCGGCTGGCCGCGACGGTGGTGTTCGACCACCCCACCGCGGACGCGCTCGCCCGCGAGATCGCGGCCCGGCTGCTCGGCCCCGAGGACGACCCGCACCCGGCCCCCGCGGCGCGCCGGCACCGCGACGACGACCCGATCGCGATCGTGGGAATGGCCTGCCGATACCCCGGTGGGGTCTCCTGCCCGGACGAGCTGTGGCGCCTCGTCCGCGACGGCCGCGACGCCGTGGGCGCGTACCCCGACAACCGCGGCTGGAACCTCGACGAGGTGTACGACCCGGATCCCGAGCGCAGCGGCACGACCTACATGCGGGCCGGCGGCTTCCTCCACGACGCCGACCGGTTCGACGCCGCGTTCTTCGGGATCAGCCCCCGCGAGGCCGTCGCGATGGACCCGCAACACCGACTGCTACTCGAAAGCGCCTGGGAAGCACTGGAACACGCGCGAATCCCGCCGAACTCACCCGGTCTCACCGACACCGGCGTGTACGTCGGAATGATGGGCGGCGACTACGGATTCCACCTCATGACCCGGCGACACACCGACGCCGAGGGCTACCTCATGACGGGCACCAGCAACAGCGTCGCCTCCGGCCGGATCGCCTACTCGCTCGGCTTCACCGGTCCCGCGGTCACCGTCGACACCGCGTGTTCGTCGTCGTTGGTGGCGCTGCACCTCGCGGCACGGGCACTGCGCGACGGCGAATGCACCCTCGCGCTGGCCGGCGGGGCGACGGTGATGGCGACCCCCGGCGTGCTGATCGAGTTCAGCCGCCAACGCGGACTCGCCCCGGACGGGCGGTGCAAACCGTTCTCCGATCGAGCGGACGGCACCGGGCTCAGCGAGGGCGCGGGCATGGTCGTGCTCGAGCGGCTGAGCGACGCCCAGCGCCACGGCCACCGGGTGCTGGCCCTGATCCGCGGCTCCGCGGTCAACCAGGACGGCGCCTCCAACGGCCTCACCGCCCCGAACGGTCCGTCGCAGGAACGGGTGATCCGGCAGGCGCTGGCCGACGCCGCCCTCGACCCCGCCGACATCGACGCGGTGGAGGCCCACGGCACCGGCACGACACTCGGCGACCCGATCGAAGCCCAAGCGGTGCTCGCCACCTACGGGCAGCAACGCGACGGCCGGCCGCTGCGGCTGGGGTCGGTGAAGTCGAACATCGGCCACTCCCAGGCGGCGGCCGGGGTGGCCGGCGTGATCAAGATGGTGATGGCGATGCGGCACGGCGTGCTGCCGCCGAGCCTGCACAGCGACGCCCCGACCCGGCACGTCGACTGGACCGCCGGCGAGGTCGCCCTGCTCGCCGACCCGATCGCGTGGCCGCAGACCGGACGACCCCGCCGCGCCGGCGTCTCCTCGTTCGGCATCAGCGGCACCAACGCCCACCTGATCCTCGAGCAGCCCCCCGACGTCGCCGCCCCACCGGCCCCGCCCCGGCCGGCGTCGCCCCTGGTGTGGGTGCTCTCCGCCAAGTCCGACGAGGCGCTGCGCGCGCAGGCCGCCCGGCTGACCGACCTCCTCGACACGCAGTCCCCGCCGGACCCCGCCGACCTCGCCTACTCGCTGGCCACCACCCGGTCCGGCTTCACGCACCGCGCCGCCGTCACCGGCGAGACGCTCGCCGACCTGCGCGACGGCCTGACCCGCCTGGCCGAGGGACGCGCAGGCGGCAACGCCGTCACCGGGACGAGCACCCGTGGGAAGACGGCGTTCATGTTCACCGGCCAGGGCGCGCAGCGGATCGGAATGGGCCGCGGCCTCTGCGACACCTACCCGGTGTTCGCCCGCGCCCTGGACGAGACCTGCGCCGCGCTCGACGAACACGTCGACACCCCGATCCGGCAGGTGCTCCGGGGCGACGCGGACGACGCCGCCGCGAAACTCGACCGCACCGAGTACACCCAGCCGGCCCTGTTCGCCGTCGAGGTCGCCCTCTACCGACTACTGCGGGAGTGGGGCCTCACACCCGACTACCTGATCGGGCATTCGATCGGAGAACTCGCCGCGGCCCACGTCGCGGGCGTGTTCAGCCTGCCCGACGCCGCCGCCCTGGTGGCCGCGCGCGGACGACTGATGCAGGCCACCGCCCCCGGGGCGATGATCGCCGTCCGGGCACGCCCGGACGACATCCGGTCGCGGATCGACGGCCGAGTCGACCTCGCCGCGGTCAACGGCGCCGAATCCGTGGTGCTCGCGGGGGCCGCAGCCGACGTGCACACCGTCGCCGCCGAATTGTCCACCGCAGGGATCGCGGTCACCCCGCTGCGGGTCGAACGCGCATTCCACTCGGCGCTGATGGACCCCGTCCTCGACGAGTTCACCACCGTCGTGTCGAGCACGGCGGCGCAGCCGCCGACGATCCCCGTCGTCTCCACCCTCACCGGGCGTGTCGCCACGGCCGAGGAACTGACGTCACCGCAGTACTGGCGCCGGCACCTCCGCGACGCCGTGCGTTTCCACGACGGCATGCGCACCCTCGCCGAACTCGGCGTCATCCGTTGCGTCGAGATCGGACCCGGCGCGGGCCTGGCCGCCCACGCCGCCGAGGTCGTCGCGCACCCGATCGCCGCGCTGCCCGGGCGCGGGGACGACGCCCGGGGGTTCGTCGAGGCGGTCGCCGCCGCGTCCGTGCAGGGCCTGACGATCGACTGGGATCGGGTGCTGCCCGGCCGCCGCCCGGTGGACCTGCCCACGTACGCCTTCCGGCGCCGCTCCTTCTGGCCGTCGGCGCCCGCACGCACCAGCGGTGATCCGACGGAGCTGGGGTTGAGCCCGGCGGAGCATCCGCTGCTCGGCGCGGCCGTGACCCTCGACGACGACACCACCGTGTTCACCGGAGCGCTGTCCCGGCACCGGGATTCGTCGCTCGCGGCGCCGCAGCCCGACGACGGCGCTCCACCGACCGACGCTCCGCAGACGCTGATACCGGCCGTCCTGGTCGAGCTGACCCTGCACGCCGCCCACCACGTCGGGTGCGAGCGCATCGCCACTCTCACGCTGCACCACCCCCTGGTCCTCCCGGCCGCGGGGCTGCTGCCGATCCGGGTGCTCGTGTCGCCCGCCGGCGACGACGGCGCGCGCACCGTCACCGTCTCGTCGAACATCGGACCGGCCGACGGCCCCTGGGTGCGGAACGCGTCGGCGACCGTCGACGACGTGCCCGCAGCGCCACCGGACCGGCTCCCGGGCGACACCGCGACCGAGGTGCGCCTCGACGACGACCTCGACCCGAGCGGCTTCGGCATCCATCCGCACCTGCTGCAGGCGGCGCTCGACCCCGTCCTCGGCCCGGACGACTGGCCGCTGACCTGGTCGGGAACCCGGCTCCACCGCACCGGTGCGCGGGCGGTGTCGGTGCGGTTCGGGACGGGCGAGGACGGGCGGCATCGCGTCGTCGCCGCCGATGCCGACGGCGCGCCGGTGCTGACCGTCGAGGCGCTGCACGTGACACCCCGGGCGGACGACGGGCACGGCGCGGGCCCGTCCGGCGCGCGGCGACTGCACCGGCTGGCCTGGACCCGAATCGACGACGTCCCGTCCGCGCCGCCGCCCGGGCCGCTGGTCGTGCTCGGCGACGCGGATCTGGGCTCGAGCTTCCCGCGCTGTCCCGACGCGGCGGCGCTGCGCACCGCGAGGGCAGCCGCTCCCGACGACGGGCGGCCCTGGACGGTGCTGGTGGGATGCGGCACCGACGGCGACCCGGGGCCGGAGGCGACCCACCGCCTGTGCGCCCGGACGCTGCGACTGCTGCAGGACTGGCTCGACGACGCCGAGTTCGCCGACAGCGTGCTGGTGGTCGTCACCCGCAACGCGGCGGCCACCGGCGAGGAGGCCGACGGGCACGACGTCGACCTCGCGGCTGCGGCCGTGTGGGGTCTGGTGGGCTCCGCGCAGAACGAGAACCCGGGGCGGTTCGTGCTGCTCGACCTCGACCGCGAGACGGACGTGGACGTGGCGATCACGTCGGCCGTGGCCAGCGGGGAACCGCAGGTCGCGGTCCGGGACCGAACGATGCTCGTGCCCCGACTGCGGCGCATGCCGGCCGTCGAGCGGTCCGGACCGCTGTTCGATCCCCGCGGCACCGTGCTCGTCACCGGCGGCACCGGCACGCTGGGAACGTCGGTGGCGCGCCACCTCGTCAGCGCACACGGGGCGCGGCACCTGGTGCTGACGAGCCGGCGCGGACCCGACGCCGAGGGAAGTGACCGGCTGTGCCGCGAACTGCGCGGTGCGGGCGCCGAGGTGACCGTCGTCGCCTGCGACACCGCCGACGAGGCGGCACTGGCGGGGCTGTTGGCCCGGATCCCCGCCGAGCACCCCCTGACCGCGGTGATCCACGCGGCCGGTGTCCTCGACGACGCCACGCTCACCTCGCTCACTCCCGACCGGCTCGACGCGGTGCTGCGGCCGAAAGTGGACGCGGCCTGGCACCTGCACCGGCTGACCGCCCGGGTCCACGCCTTCGTGCTGTTCTCGTCGCTCTCCGGGGTCCTCGGCGCGCCCGGGCAGGCGAACTACGCGGCGGCGAACCGGTTCCTCGACGCCCTCGCCCAGCACCGGCGAGCCCAGGGCCTGCCCGCGGTGTCGATCGCGTGGGGAATGTGGGCACCGCCGAGCGCCATGACCGGCAGGCTCGGCGCGGGGGATCTCGCCCGGGCCCGCCGCAGCGGTCTGGTTGCGATGAGCGAGGCCGACGCCCTGGACCTGTTCGACAGTGCCGTCGCCGGCGACGCCCCCGCGGTGGTGGGGGCCCGGCTCGAGCACCCCGATCCGGCCGGGCCGTCCGTTCCCGCCCCGCTGCGCGGACTCGTGCGGCAGTCGCGGCCCCGCGCGGCGGGATCGGGGTCGGCCGTGTCCGGACCGAACGGATCCGGGCCGTCCGAGTGGGCGCAGCGGCTCACCGAGCGGCCGGTGCCGGAACAGCGGCACCTCGTGCTGGAGCTGGTGCGAGCCGGCGCTGCCGCAGTCCTGGGCCACGATGCGTCGGACTCGGTCGATCCCGACCAGGCGTTCAAGGAACTCGGCTTCGACTCGCTCGCCGCGGTCGCCCTGCGCAACCATCTCGGTGCCGCGACCGGTCTGCGGTTGCCGCCGACGGTGGTGTTCGATCATCCCAGTCCCCGGGCCGTCGCCGAGTTCCTGCGCGCCGAGCTGGTCCCGGATCCGGTGTCGGTGGCCGTCGCCGGGATCGACCGCCTGCGGGCGGCCGTCGCCGAACTCGGCGCCGACGACGAGGCACGCGCGGCGGTCGCGCGGCGGCTCGAAGCCCTGCTGGCCGACCTCGAGGGAGCCGAGGGGAGCCGCGCCGACACGGTCGGCAGGATTCACGCCGCGACCGGTGACGAGATCCTCGACATCATCGACCGGGGTCTGTGAGCCGGCGAGCGGTCTCCGAGTGACCGCGGAGGAGGTGGTCTGCGCAACGAACGCCGGCCCCTCCGGTCACGGAGGGGCCACCGTCGCAGCTGCGCGAGTGCGCTGCCGCAGGACGGCGACCTGCCGCAGCTCACCGGGTCACCAGCCCCGTTCGCGCCACTCCCCGAGATGGGGACGTTCCGCGCCGAGCGTGGTGTCCTTGCCGTGGCCGGGGTAGATCACCGTGTCGTCACCGAAGCGGCCGAACAACTTGGTGTCGACGTCGTCGTACAGCGAGGCGAACTTCTCGGCGTCCGCGGTCTTGCCCAGCCCACCCGGGAAGAGGGAGTCACCGGTGAAGATGTGGTGCCGGCCGGTGCCGGTCTCGGTGAGGACCAGCGCGATCGAGCCCGGGGTGTGTCCGGACAGGTGGATCACCTCGAGGCCGAGCTCGCCGACGGCGACGGTGTCGCCCTCCATGAGCAACCGATCGGGTGTGACCGGGAGCGGCTCGGCGTCGAGCGGGTGCGCAGCCGTGGGAACCCCGGTCGAGGCCGCGACCGCCTCGAGGCCCTGCCAGTGGTCCCAGTGCTGGTGGGTCGTGACGATCAGCTCGAGTTTCGGGGCGTGCTCGGCGAGGAACCGGGTGAGCAACTCCGGCTCGTTCGCCGCGTCGAGGAACACCGAGTTGCCGGTGGCGGAATCCGTGATCAGGTAGGTGTTGTTGTCCATGGGGCCGACGGACAGCTTGACGATGGTCGCGCCGGGCACGGTGCGGCGCTGCGCGGGTCCGCCGGGGGTGACCTCGCCGGTGTAGTCGTCGTCGATGACCAAGGGCTGCTGCGACATGTGAGGCACGTTACCGCCGTGGTCCGTCGCCCGCGTGCACGGCGGTCGGGAACCGGAACGTGTCGGTGGGCGCGCCTACCATGGTCCAGGGCCGAGTTGCGCGACGTGACGTCGGTGAATCGAGATGCGACCGGATCCGACCATCCAGGGGATCCGACGAGGAAGGACGTGGCGTGGCGGATCGCCTGATCGTGCGTGGCGCGCGGGAGCACAACCTGCGGGGGATCGACCTGGACCTGCCGCGTGACAGCCTGATCGTCTTCACCGGCCTGTCCGGGTCGGGCAAGTCGAGCCTGGCGTTCGACACGATCTTCGCCGAGGGGCAGCGCCGCTACGTCGAGTCGCTGTCCGCCTACGCGCGCCAGTTCCTCGGCCAGATGGACAAACCCGACGTCGACTTCATCGAGGGCCTGTCACCGGCGGTGTCCATCGACCAGAAGTCCACCAACCGGAACCCGCGCTCGACCGTCGGCACCATCACCGAGGTCTACGACTACCTGCGCCTGCTGTACGCCCGCGCCGGCACAGCGCACTGTCCGCAGTGCGGGGAGCGGATCGCCCGGCAGACGCCGCAGCAGATCGTCGACCAGGTCCTCGACATGGAGCAGGGCACGCGGTTCCAGGTGCTCGCACCCGTCGTGCGCACCCGCAAGGGCGAGTTCGTCGACCTGTTCGAACAGCTGACCGTGCAGGGGTACGCCCGCGTGCGGGTCGACGGGGTGGTCCATCCCCTCACCGATCCGCCGAAGCTGAAGAAGCAGGAGAAGCACGACATCGAGGTGGTCGTCGACCGGCTCGCGGTCAAGTCCGGTGCCAAGCAGCGGCTCACCGATTCGATCGAGACCGCGCTGCGCCTGGCGGAGGGCATCGTCGTCCTCGACTTCGTCGACCGGGACGAGAACGCGGCCGACCGCGAGCGCCGCTTCTCCGAGAAACTCGCCTGCCCCAACGGGCACCCGCTGTCCATCGACGAGCTCGAACCCCGGTCGTTCTCGTTCAACTCCCCGTACGGTGCCTGCCCCGAGTGCACCGGCCTCGGCATCCGCAAGGAGGTCGACCCGGAACTCGTCGTGCCGGACCCGGAACTCAGCCTCGAGGACGGCGCGATCGCGCCCTGGTCGATGGGGCAGACCTCCGAATACTTCACCCGGCTGCTGTCCGGGCTGGCCGACATCATGGGCTTCGAGATGTCCACCCCGTGGAACAAGCTGCCGGCCAAGGCCCGCAAGGCCATCCTCGAGGGCAGCCCGGAACAGGTGCACGTCCGCTACAAGAACCGGTACGGCCGGACCCGGTCGTACTACGCCGAGTTCGAGGGCGTGATGCCGTTCCTGCACCGCCGGCTCGAACAGACCGAATCCGAACAGATGAAGGAACGGTACGACGGGTACATGCGGGAGATCCCGTGCCCGGCGTGCGCGGGGGCGCGGCTGCGTCCGGAGATTCTGGCGGTGACGGTCGCCGCGGGCGAGCACGGGCACAAGTCCATCGCCGAGGTCTCCGACCTGTCCATCGCCGAATGCGCGGAGTTCCTCGGCGCGCTGACCCTCGGGGCGCGGGAGGAGGCCATCGCCGGGCAGGTGCTCAAGGAGATCCAGGCACGTCTCGGGTTCCTGCTCGATGTGGGACTCGAGTACCTCACCCTCTCCCGCGCGGCCGGCACCCTGTCGGGCGGGGAAGCGCAACGTATCCGGCTCGCCACCCAGATCGGCTCGGGCCTGGTCGGTGTCCTGTACGTCCTGGACGAGCCGTCCATCGGCCTGCACCAGCGCGACAACCGCCGGCTCATCGAAACCCTCACCCGGCTGCGTGATCTCGGCAACACCCTGATCGTCGTCGAGCACGACGAGGACACCATCCGGGCGTCGGACTGGGTCGTCGACATCGGGCCGTACGCCGGTGAGCACGGCGGTCGGGTGGTGCACACCGGCCCGTACAAGGAACTGCTCGACTGCACCGACTCGCTCACCGGCGCGTACCTGTCCGGCCGCCAGCGGATCGAGGTGCCGCAGCAGCGCCGGCCGGTCGACCGCAAACGTCAGGTCACCGTCGTCGGCGCGCGCGAGAACAACCTGCGCGGCATCGACGTGGCCTTCCCGCTCGGCGTGCTCACCGCGATCACGGGCGTCTCCGGCTCCGGCAAGTCGACCCTGGTCAACGACATCCTCGCGACGGTCATGGCCAACAAGCTCAACGGCGCGCGGCAGGTGCCCGGCCGGCACACCCGCGTCAACGGGCTCGACCAGCTCGACAAGCTCGTCCAGGTCGACCAGTCGCCGATCGGGCGTACGCCGCGGTCGAATCCGGCCACCTACACCGGTGTGTTCGACAAGATCCGCACCCTGTTCGCCGCGACCACCGAGGCCAAGGTGCGCGGCTACCAGCCGGGCCGGTTCTCGTTCAACGTCAAGGGCGGCCGGTGCGAGGCGTGCTCGGGCGACGGCACGCTCAAGATCGAGATGAACTTCCTGCCCGACGTGTACGTGCCGTGCGAGGTGTGCCACGGGGCCCGCTACAACCGCGAGACCCTGGAGGTGCACTACAAGGGCAAGACCATCGCCGAGGTGCTGGACATGCCGATCGAGGAGGCCGCCGAGTTCTTCGAGCCGGTCACCTCGATCCACCGCTACCTGCGCACCCTCGTCGACGTCGGCCTCGGGTACGTGCGCCTGGGCCAGCCCGCCCCGACCCTGTCCGGCGGCGAGGCCCAGCGCGTCAAGCTCGCCGCGGAACTGCAGAAGCGGTCGACGGGCCGCACCGTGTACGTGCTCGACGAGCCCACGACCGGACTGCACTTCGAGGACATCCGCAAGCTGCTCGGCGTGATCAACGGTCTCGTCGACAAGGGCAACACGGTGATCGTGATCGAACACAACCTCGACGTGATCAAGACGGCGGACTGGATCATCGACATGGGCCCCGAGGGCGGCTCGGGCGGCGGCACCGTCGTTGCGCAGGGCACACCCGAGGACGTCGCCGCCGTCGAGGGCAGCTACACCGGCAGGTTCCTGAGCGAGGCGCTCGCCGAGCCCGTCGCGCCGGAGCCGGCGCCCGCCCGCAAGCCGGCACGC
Organism: Rhodococcus sp. P14; assembly: GCF_000256505.1. Lineage (NCBI taxonomy): Bacteria > Bacillati > Actinomycetota > Actinomycetes > Mycobacteriales > Nocardiaceae > Rhodococcus > Rhodococcus sp. P14. Next base: position 10,977 of record NZ_AJFC01000268.1, read on the forward strand.
AAGCGCGCACCACGGAAGGTGGCAGCGGCGAGCTGACCCTGACGGCGCCGACGCGCCGCGGACCGCAAAGGGGGGACCGTGAGGCGGATGTTCGTCGAGGCTCGTGTCCGTGGGGTCGTCGCCGTGCTGGTGACGAGCATGCTGCTCACGGCCGGGGTCGCGGCGGCGCAGCCGCCGAGCCGTGAGACGGACCCGCCGGGCAGCGTCGTCCGGGTCGAGCCCCTACCGCGGCAGTGGTGGCTGCCCGGCGCGGTCGCCGCCTCGGTGGTCACCTACCGCACCACCGGCCCCCGCGGGGTGCCGGCCCTGAGCACCGGCGCGGTGTTCGTGCCGCCGGGTGCCGCGCCCGCCGGTGGCTGGCCGGTGATCTCGTGGGGGCACGGCGCCGTCGGGATCGCGGACCGGTGCGCCCCCACAGTCGACGGCCGCATCGACAACGGATACCTCGCGCACTGGCTCGCCCAGGGATACGCCATCGTCGCCACCGACTACGTCGGCCTCGGCACCCCCGGCGTGCACGCCTACCTCGACGGGCCGTCGGAGGCGCACGCCGTGATCGACATGGTGCGGGCCGCCCGGACGGTGGAACCGTCCCTCGGGCCGAGCTGGGTCGCACTCGGCCAGTCGCAGGGCGGCCAGGCCGTCATGGTCGCGGCCTCCCTCGCGACCCGGTACGCACCCGAACTCGACTACCGCGGCGCCGTCGCGCTGGGCGTGCCGTCCAACATCGAGCACCTCGTGCCGCTCGGCGACCCCGCCTTTCCGCCGCTGCCGCTCACCGGCACCGCCGTGTTCATCGCCTACCTGCTGGCCGGGATGCGCGCGACCTACCCCGAGGTCGAGGTCGACCGCTTCCTCAGCCCGCGGGGCCGCGGCGTTCTCACCCGGCTCGAGGACCTGTGCTACCGGGAAGCTGCGGCCGAGTTCGCGGACCTGTCGATCGGCGATCTGCTGGCGCGGCGCACCGACGACCCGGCCCTGGTCCGCGCCGCCCGCGACATGCTCGAGATTCCCACCCGCGGCTACGATCGCCCCCTGTTCCTCGGTCAGGGCCTGACCGACACCGTCACCCCGGCGCCGTTCACGGTCAAGCTCGTCGCCGACCTGACTGCGGCCGGTACGCGATTCGTGTTCCACCCGTATCCGGCCGGTCACCTCGAGACGATGCGCGCCTCGCTGTCCGACGCGACGGCGTTCGTCCGCGACCTGTTCGCCCCGGGTGGGTGACCTCACCCCTCAACGGCGAGCTGCCGCGTCGAGCACCGCCGCGAGTTCGGCGGGACGCGACCACATCGGCCAGTGCCCGGTCGGCAGATCCACATACTGCACGTCGGCGAGCCGGCCGAGCTCACTCGCCACGGGGTGCCCCGCCTGCGCCATCTGCCGGATCGACGCGGACGGAAAGCTCGTGCACACGACGGTCGTCGGGACCGCCAGGCGCGCGTCCCCGCGCAGGGCGGGGGGGTCCGCGCCGGACCGGCCGGATGCGGCACCGCCCGCTCCCGGAACCGGTCCAGCGCGGCGCCGTCGAGTCCCATCAGGCTGTTGCCGGCCGCTTCGAGTTCCGCCCACGGCGGCAGCGGAATCTCCGCCACGGCGGCATCGAGATCCGGCCGCAGCGCGGCGGCCTCCGGCAACGGGCCGGTGTCGACGTACACCAGACGGGCCACGTCCGCCGGGACCCGGTCCGACGCCGCGTACGCGACCGGGCCGGCGCCGCTGTGCGCGACGACGACCGCACCGCCCGCCACCGCCTTCACGACGGCACCGACGTGGTCGTCGAGCGTGATGCCGGAGCGGTCGGCCCGGACGGACTCGAGCCCGGGCAGTGTCAGGGCGTCGACCCGATGCCCCCGCGCCCGCAGATCCTCGGCGACGGCCTCCCACGCCCACGCGCCGAGCCAGAATCCGGGAACGAGGACCAGGTGCGTGCCCATGACCACCATCCTCGGGCATCCCGGTGACGGTGCGGGCCACCGACACGGTCGCCCGCAGGAACGACACTGTTCAACCGGGCGCAAACCCCGCGAAACTCCGCGCCCCTACGGTGGGCGCATGACCGGTGCGCACGGCGACCTCGCGGCCCTCGCCGCCGCGCTCGACGAGCTGCGGGACGGCCTCGTCACCGCGGCCGGCGCCGACGAGCGCTGGGCGCAGGCGCACCCCGCTCACCGGGCCGGCGCGGAGAACCTGGCGCACTACGTCGCGCTGCGGCGCCGCGACATCCGCGTGCTGCAATCCCAACTCGCCGCGTGGGGACTGTCGTCGCTGGGACGCGCCGAAGCCCACGTCCTGGCCTCCGTCGACGCGGTGCGCCGCGCCGTGGCCGGCCTCGCGGACCTGCCCGAGGTCGACACCCGCCCCGGCCCGGTCGACTTCGTCACCGGCGAACGCCTGCTCGAACGCAACGCCGCCGCCCTGCTCGGCCCCGTCCGCGGTGGCCGCCGGACCCGCATCATGGTGACGCTGCCGAGCGAAGCGGCCACCGACGCCGACCTCGTCGACCGGATCGTCGGGGCCGGTGCCGAACTCGTCCGGATCAACTGCGCCCACGACGAACCCGACGCGTGGGCCGCCATGATCGAGCACGTGCGCCGCGCCGAACGCGCCCACGGCCGGCACGTCACCGTCACCATGGACCTCGCCGGCCCGAAGCTGCGCACCGGCCCCGTCGCCCCCGGTCCCGCGGTGGTGCACGCCAAACCCGAACGCGACGCGCTCGGCCGCACCGTCGCGCCCGTCCAGGTGCGGCTCACCCGCCCCGGCTCCGCGGCCGCCCCCGGCGAGGTGGTCGTCCCCGTCGCCGACGAGCTGTGGCTGGCCCGGCGCCGACCCGGCGACCGCATCACCTTCCGCGACACCCGCGGTTCCAAACGCACCCTGGTCGTCACCGGCACCGCCGCCGGGGACGTACGCACCGAACTGACCGACACCGCCTACCTCGTACCCGGCACCCGGCTGACCGCGCGCGGCGACGCCACCGCCGTCGCGGCGCTCCCGCCACGCGAACGCAGACTCACCCTGCACGTCGGCGACGAGCTGATCCTGGACCCGGACCTCACCCCGGCCGACCCGGACGCCCACCCGCCCCGGATCGGCTGCACCCTGCCCCGGGTGTTCGACGACACCCGGATCGGGCACCGGATCTTCTTCGACGACGGCCGGATCGGGGGGATCGTCGAGGAGGTTGGCCCGGAACGGCTGCGGATCCGCATCACCGACGCGGACCTGCGCGGCTCCCGGCTGGGCACGGCCAAGGGCATCAACCTGCCCGACACCGAGTTGCGGCTGCCGGCGCTCACCGACGAGGACCTGGACCGGTTGCCGTTCGTGGTCACGCACGCGGACGCGGTCAGCCTGTCCTTCGTCCGCAGCGCCGCCGACGTCGCGCGCCTGCAGGACCGGCTCCCCCCACCC
>NZ_AJFC01000269.1:0-1791 GCF_000256505.1 Rhodococcus sp. P14
GGTGGAGACGGTGGCGGGCTTCGAGAACCTCCCGGCCATCTTGTTCGCGGCCCTGCACTCACCCCGGGTCGGGGTGATGATCGCGCGCGGCGACCTCGCCGTCGAGGCCGGGTACGGCCGGCTGGCCGAGGTGCAGGAGGAGATCCTGTGGGTGTGCGAGGCGGCGCACGTCCCGGTGATCTGGGCGACGCAGGTCCTCGACACCCTCGCGCGCACCGGCCGTCCCTCGCGCGCGGAGATCACCGACGCCGCGGCGTCGGGCCGCGCCGAATGCGTGATGCTCAACAAGGGCCCGTACGTCGACCACGCGGTGCGGTTCCTCGACGACGTGCTGTGCCGGATGGCCGACCATCAGCGCAAGAAGGACTCGCTGCTGCGGCGCCTGCGGGCCTGGGAGGAGCCGGGCGTGCCGCTGCGGTGAGACCGGCCCGGGTCAGAAGACCGGGCCGGTGTACTTCTCGCCGGGACCCTTGCCCGGCTCGTCCGGGTAGGCCGACGCCTCCCGGAAGGCCCGCTGCAGCGCCTGCAATCCCTCGCGCAGCGGCCCGGCGTGCGGGCCCAGGTACTCCACCGACGCGGTGACCAGCCCGGCCAGGGCGGTGATCACGCGGCGCGCCTCGTCCAGGTCGCGGTGGGTGCCGGCCTCGGGATCCTCGTCGGCCAGGCCGAGCTTCTCGGCGGCGGAACTCATGAGCATCACGGCGGCGCGGCTGATCACCTCGACGGCCGGGATCTCGCCCAGGTGCCGGACGTCGTCGGCCACGGTCGGATCGGGGGTGTCGGTCATGACTTCACGATCCCACCCGCCGCACGCTGCCGCGAGAGCGGGTCGGGCCGCAGCCGGCGATTCGATCGCGGGGCCGAAGTTTGCTAGGCTGTGGGACACGACCGTCCGCGCGCACTGCGCGTGGGCAGCAAAGTGGAGTCCGACTCCCACCTCTGCGCGACCCATGACCTGGTCATGATCTCCGCTCAGTGGTCCGGTCCGCCGCCCTCCGGGATGTCCGGGGAGTGTGCGCCCCGAGTGATCGGGGGACGAGAACGCACGACCGTCGAGTCGTGCGGTCCGTCGGGCCGGTCGGTATTCGGACCCCGCCCGGTGCGCGAGCACCGTCGGCGGGGTTTTTCGTCGGAAGTCGGCCCCATGTGCTGCGGCGCGGTCACCCGGACCGCACCGCTCTACCTAGGAGGCCCCATCAGCGCTGAGACCCGCATCAACGAACGCATCCGAGTTCCCGAGGTCCGGCTCGTCGGACCCGGCGGGGAACAGGTCGGAATCGTGCGTGTTGAAGATGCACTCCGCCTGGCATACGAAGCCGATCTCGATCTGGTCGAGGTGGCCCCTGACGCCCGTCCACCGGTCTGCAAGATCATGGACTACGGCAAGTTCAAGTACGAGGCTGCCCAGAAGGCGCGCGAGTCGCGCAAGAACCAGCAGCTGACCGTCATCAAGGAGCAGAAGCTCCGACCGAAGATCGACGACCACGACTACGAGACCAAGAAGCGCAACGTGGTGCGTTTCCTCGAGGCCGGGTCGAAGGTCAAGGTGACGATCATGTTCCGTGGCCGCGAGCAGTCCCGCCCCGAACTCGGGTTCCGGCTGCTGCAGCGCCTCGGCGCCGACGTCGCCGATCTCGGCTTCATCGAGACCGCCCCCAAGCAGGACGGTCGGAACATGACCATGGTCCTGGCGCCGCACAAGGGCGCCAAGACCCGCGCCAAGGCGCAGGAGACCGCTCAGGCCTCCGTCGCCAGGCCGGCTCCTGCCGCGGACAAGCCCGCGGCCGGGGG
>NZ_AJFC01000270.1:0-6359 GCF_000256505.1 Rhodococcus sp. P14
CGGCCGCTGCGCGCGTGCCGGACGAACACGAGTAAATCCCCGACGAACTGAGGACTCCATGCCCAAGTCGAAGACCCACAGCGGCACCGCGAAGCGATTCAAGGTGTCCGGCAGCGGAAAGATCCTGCGCCAGAAGGCCGGCCGCCGCCACCTGCTCGAGCACAAGTCCTCCCGGGTGACGCGTCGCCTCGATGGCAAGGCCACCGTCGCCGACGTCGACGTCCCGCGCGTCAAGCGCATGCTCGGCATCTGAGCTTCCTTCCCCGACCGACCCCCGGGGGCGATCGACTGCCCCCCGAGATTGACAGGACATATCAGTGGCACGCGTGAAGAGGGCCGTCAACGCCCAGAAGAAGCGCCGTTCGATCCTCGAGGCTTCCAAGGGCTACCGCGGGCAGCGCTCGCGTCTGTACCGCAAGGCCAAGGAGCAGCAGCTCCACTCGCTGACCTACGCCTACCGCGACCGTCGCGCGCGCAAGGGTGACTTCCGCAAGCTGTGGATCAGCCGCATCAACGCCGCTGCCCGCGCCAACGACATCACCTACAACCGCTTCATCCAGGGCCTGAAGGCCGCGGGCGTCGAGGTGGACCGCAAGATCCTCGCCGAGCTCGCCGTCTCCGACGCCGAGGCGTTCGCCGGCCTGGTCGCCGTGGCCAAGGCCGCGCTGCCCGCCGACGTCAACGCGCCGGCCGACGCCGCCTGAGCGCAGCGCCGAGACGACGCTGAACGACACACCGGCACAGGAACGACCCGTGGACCCGCTCACCGAGCGCACCCCGCGGGTCGTTTCTGCTGTCAAACTGCTGCGCACCGCCGACCGCCGCAAGGCCGGCCGCTTCCTCGCCGAGGGCGAGAACTCCGTCGGCGAGGCCCTCGCCACGGCCGTCGTGCACGAGGTGTTCGTCACCGAGGCCGCCGCCGCCCGCTACCACGGTCTGCTCGACGCCGCCCACCGCCGGGGCGTGCGGGTCTGCACCGTCACCGAGCGGGCCGCCACCCGGCTCTCGGACACCGTCACCCCGCCGGGCATCGTCGCCGTGTGCGATCTGCTCGACGTGCCGCTCGCGCGGGCCCTGACACCGTCGCCCCGGCTGCTCGCCGTGCCCGTCGGGATCGCCGAGCCCGGCAACGCCGGCACCGTCATCCGCGTGGCCGACGCGGTCGGCGCCGACGCGGTGGTCCTCGCCGGCGACAGCGTCGATCCCCACAACGGCAAATGCGTCCGGGCCTCCGCGGGCAGCGTGTTCCATCTCCCGCTCGCCCGGGAACGCGACACCGGTACGGTTCTCGACGCACTCGCCGCCGCCGGACTGCAGGTGCTCGCCACCGCCGCCGACGGCGAGGTCGATCTCGACGACGCCGACGAGCTGCTCGCCGCCCCCACCGCCTGGCTGTTCGGCAACGAAGCGCACGGTCTCGACCCGGCGGTCGCGGCACGGGCGGACCATCGGGTGCGCATTCCCATCCGCGGCCGCGCCGAATCGTTGAACCTTGCCACCGCGGCCTCGATCTGCCTGTACGCGAGCGCGCGCGTGCAGCATCGCGCCGACAGGGCCGTGCCCTGACGGGACCCGGCCATCACCTAGGATTCGGGTGCTGCGCTGGCGCGATCCGCTCGACGCCGAACGTGGCACCACACCCACTGTTCGCCCGAAGAAGGAGATGCACCGGTCGTGGCCAAGAATGAGGGCGGCACCCCGCCGGCAGTCGATCCGAGCGCCCTGAGCGAGGAGTCGCTCGCCGCGTCCACCCAGGCCGCACTGAAGGCGTTCGCCGCCGCCACCGACCTCGACGCACTCGCGCAGGCCAGGATCGACCACCTCGGCGACAAGGCTCCCGTCTCCCTCGCCAAACGCGCCCTGGGTAGCCTGCCCGGCAACCAGCGCGCCGACGCCGGCAAGCGGGTCAACGCCGCTCGCGGCGCTGTCACCGCGGCGTACGACGAGCGCCGCGCCGTGCTCCTCGCCGAGCGCGACGCCGCGGTCCTCGTCGCCGAGGCCATCGACGTCACCCTCCCCGCCGGCCGCCGCCCCGCCGGTGCGCGGCATCCCATCACGATCATCTCCGACCAGATCGCGGACGTGTTCGTCGGCATGGGCTGGGAGATCGCCGAGGGCCCCGAGGTCGAAACCGAGCACTTCAACTTCGACGCGCTGAACTTCCTGCCCGACCATCCCGCCCGCACGATGCAGGACACCTTCCACATCGCGCCGGAGGGCTCACGGCAGGTGCTGCGCACCCACACCTCGCCGGTGCAGGTGCGCACCATGCTGCACCGGGACATCCCCATCTACGTGGTGTGCCCCGGCCGCACCTTCCGCACCGACGAGCTCGACGCCACGCACACCCCGGTGTTCTCCCAGATCGAAGGCCTCGCCGTGGACAAGGGCCTGACCATGGCCCACCTGCGCGGCACCCTCGACGCGTTCGCCCGCGCCCTGTTCGGACCCGAGACCCGCACCCGGATGCGCCCGAACTACTTCCCGTTCACCGAGCCGTCCGCCGAGGTGGACGTGTGGTTCCCCAAGAAGAAGGGCGGCGCCGGCTGGGTCGAATGGGGCGGCTGCGGCATGGTCAACCCCAACGTGCTGCGCGCGAGCGGCATCGACCCGGACGAGTACACCGGCTTCGCGTTCGGCATGGGCCTCGAGCGCACCCTGCAGTTCCGCAACGGCATCTCCGACATGCGCGACATCGTCGAGGGCGACATCCGCTTCACCCTCCCCTTCGGGGTGCAGGGCTGACACCGCCCGACCCGAGATCCGACTACCGAACCGACCGAAAGAGCTGAGCGAAAAGTGCGAGTAGCGCAGTCCTGGCTGACCGAGATCCTGCAGCGCGCCACCCCCGAGTGGGACGTCACTGCCGAGGAACTCGACGCGGGATTCGTCCGGGTCGGACTCGAGGTGGAGGAGGTCGACACCCTCGCGCGCATCGACGGCCCCCTCGTCGTCGGCCGCGTCCTCGAGATCACCGAGCTCACCGAATTCAAGAAGCCCATCCGATTCTGCCAGGTCGACGTCGGCGAGGACGCCCCGCGCGGCATCGTGTGCGGCGCCCGCAACTTCGCCGAGGGTGACCTGGTGGTCGTCGCACTGCCCGGCGCGGTGCTGCCCGGCGGCTTCGCCATCGCCTCCCGTAAGACCTACGGCCAGGTCTCCGACGGGATGATCTGCTCCGTCGCCGAGCTCGGGGTCGGCAAGGACCACTCGGGCATCCTCGTGCTCGAGGAGGGCACCGCCGAGCCGGGCACCGACGCCAACGACCTCCTCGGCCTCGGCGACACCGTCATCGAGCTGAACATCACGCCCGACCGCGGCTACTGCTTCTCGTTGCGCGGCCTGACCCGCGAACTCGCGTGCGGCTTCGACCTCGAGTTCGCCGATCCCGCGCACGTCGCACCCCACCCCGCCGACGGCCCGGCGTACCCCATCCGGCTCGAACGCGAAACCGGCGCCACCCGCTTCGCTGCCCGCAAGGTCACCGGCATCGACCCCCATGCCGTGTCCCCGTGGTGGCTGCAACGGCGGCTGCTGCTGTCCGGCATCCGCCCGATCTCCCCGGCGGTCGACGTCACCAACTACGTGCTGCTCGAGCTCGGCCAGCCGCTGCACGCCTTCGACGCCGCCACCCTCCGCGGTGAGCTCGTCGTCCGGCGTGCGAAGGCGGGGGAGAAGCTGACGACACTCGACGGCGTCGAACGCACCCTTGATCCCGAGGACGTCGTCATCACCGACGACTCCGGGGTGATCTCCCTCGCCGGCATCATGGGCGGCGCCGCGACCGAGGTGAGCGGCACGACCACCGAGGTCCTGCTCGAGGCCGCCACCTGGGATCCGCTGGCCGTGTTCCGCAGCGCCCGGCGCCACAAGCTGGTGAGCGAGGCGGGCAAGCGTTTCGAGCGCAACGTCGACCCCGAAGTGGCGCTGCCGGCCCTGGACCGGGCCGCGGCGCTGCTCGTGGAGATCGCCGGTGGCCGCGTCGAGCCGGTCCTGACCGACCTGTCCGTCCCCGTCGAGCCGGTCTCGATCCGCATGGACATCGACCTGCCCGACCGCACCGCCGGGGTCGCCTACCCGACCGGCACCGCCGCGCGCCGGCTCACCCAGATCGGGTGCGGCGTCGAGGTCGGTGTCGGCCCGGACGGACACGGCCAGCTCGTGGTCACGCCGCCGACCTGGCGTCCCGACCTGCGTCAGCCCGCCGACCTCGTGGAGGAGGTGCTCCGGCTCGAGGGGCTCGAACAGATCCCGTCCGTGCTCCCGGCCGCCCCGGCGGGCCGCGGACTGACCCCGAGCCAGAAACGACGCCGCGCCGTGGGCCGCGCCCTGGCCGCCGACGGTCACGTCGAGGTGCTCGCCCCCGTCTTCCTGCCGGCGCACGTATTCGACACGTGGGGTCTCGCCGCCGATGACCCCCGCCGCACCACCACGACGGTCCTCAACCCGCTCGAGGCCGATCGTCCCGAGCTGGCGACGACGCTGCTGCCCGGCCTGCTCGAGGTGCTCGCCCGCAACGTGTCCCGAGGTCAGCGCGACCTGGCGCTCTATGCGATCGCGCAGGTCGTCCTGCCCGGCCCCGGCACCCGGCCGGTGCCGCCCCTGCCGGTGGACCGGCGCCCCACGGACGAGGAGATCGCGCTGCTCGAGGGCTCGCTGCCTGCGCAGCCCGTCCACGTCGGGGCGGTGCTGTGCGGCCTGCGGGAACCCGCCGGGCCGTGGGGGCCGGGCCGGCCCGCGGACGCGACCGACGCGTTCGCCGCGGCCGAGACCGTCGCGGCCGCCGCGGGTGTCCGGCTGCAGCGCCGCGCCGCGCAGTACCTGCCGTGGCATCCGGGCCGCTGCGCCGAACTGCTGGTCGACGGTGTCGTCGTCGGTCACGCCGGTGAGTTGCATCCGGCAGTGCTCGAGCGGGCCGGGCTGCCCGCCCGCACGTGCGCCTTCGAACTCGACCTCGACGCGCTGCCGATGGTGGAGTCGCTGCCGGCGCCGAAGATCTCCCCGTTCCCCGCTGTGCTGCAGGACGTCGCCGTCGTCGTGGCCGAGGAGATCCCGGCCGCCGACGTCGAGGAGGCGCTGCGCGCGGGCGGCGGCGAACTGCTCGAAGACATCCGCCTGTTCGACGTGTTCGAGGGGGCGCAGGTGGGGGAGGGGCGTAAGTCGCTCGCCTTCGCTCTGCGCTTCCGCGCGGCAGACCGCACCCTCACGGAGGACGAGGCCAGCGCGGCCCGGGACGCCGCTGTGGCCGCGGCCGGCACGGCGGTCGGCGCCGAACTGCGGCACTGAGCCACCGCCGCGGACGTAGCCTGGGAGCATGACCACCGATCCGTCCTCACCCGCCCCCGATGCCCCGGACGCGCCCGTGCCGGACGTGACCCCGGCGGAACCGGGTTCGCCGTCGGTGCCGGATGTGACCCCGGCGGAACCGGGTTCCCCGTCGGTGCCGGATGTTCCGCCGTCCCCGGTCGGGCCGGACGTGACACCCGCCGAGGGGAAGGACCCCGGCTACACCTCGGCCGGGGTACCCACGTTCGACGCGGTGCGGGAGAAGATCGAGCGCCGCGCGGGCACCGCGACCGGTGCGGAGGAACTCGCCCGCGAGAGCGCAGCGGGACGCACGCTCGAGGAGCAGTTCGACGAGCGCCGACAGGCCGCCGCCGACAGGCTGCGCGAGATCCGTCGCTCGCTGGCCGAGGGGTGAACCGGGCTCGGTCCGACCCACCCGCATGAATGAAGTTGCATGATGGTGCATAATCAATCGCATGGGTAACTCACCGGAATTCACGGCGACCGCACAGTCACCGATTCGGGTCGCCGTCGCAGGGGCGAGCGGGTACGCGGGGGGCGAGATCCTGCGTCTGCTCCTCGGGCATCCCGCCTACCAGGACGGCCGGCTCGTCGTCGGTGCACTCACCGCCGGTGGCAACGCCGGCGCGAGGCTCCGCGAATTCCATCCCCACCTGCTCCCGCTTGCCGACCGCGTCCTCGACGCCACCGACTCCGAGACCCTGAGCGGCCACGACGTCGTGTTCCTCGGCCTGCCGCACGGCCACTCCGCCGTCATCGCCGAACAGCTGCCCGACACCACCGTCGTCATCGACTGCGGCGCCGACTTCCGCCTGTCCGAGTCCGCCGACTGGGAGCGCTGGTACGGCGGGGAACATGCGGGGACCTGGCCGTACGGGATGCCAGAACTACCCGGCAAGCGCGAGCACCTGATCGGCGCCACCCGGATCGCGGTCCCCGGCTGCTATCCCACCTCGGCCACCCTGGCCCTGGCCCCCGCCGTCGCGGCCGGCATCGTCGAGCCGACAGTCCACGTCGTCGCCGTATCCGGTACCTCCGGCGCCGGCAGGTCC
>NZ_AJFC01000271.1:0-13549 GCF_000256505.1 Rhodococcus sp. P14
GCCGGCAGGTCCCTCCGAGCCGACCTCCTCGGCTCCGAGGTCATGGGCTCGGTCCGGGCCTACGCCGTCGGCGGAGCACACCGGCACACCCCCGAGATCAAGCAGAACCTCGCCACCCTGACCGACGCCGCAGTGTCCGTCTCCTTCACCCCCGTGCTGGCGCCGATGCCGCGGGGCATCCTCGCCACCTGCACCGCCCCCACCACCGCCACCGCCGACGAGGCCCGGGCCGTGTACGAGAAGGCCTACGCCGACGAGCCGTTCGTGCAGGTACTGCCCGAAGGGACGCTGCCCAGCACCGGCGCGGTACTCGGCTCCAACGCCGTGCAGCTCGCCGTCACCGTCGACCCCGACGCCGGCGTCCTCGTCGTCGTCGCCGCGCTCGACAACCTGACCAAGGGCACCGCCGGCGCGGCGGTGCAGTCCATGAACCTGGCGCTCGGCCTGCCCGAGACCGCCGGCCTGTCCACCGTGGGAGTCGCCCCGTGAGCATCGACAGACAGTCCACCGACGAGCACGTCTACGCCGACGCGGTCGAGGTCGCCGGCGGCCGCCTGATCCGCACCCAGGGCGTCACGTCGCCGGCCGGGTTCCGCGCCGCCGGTATCCCCGCCGGCATCAAGGCCTCCGGCAACCCGGACCTCGCGCTGGTCTTCAACGAGGGCCCGGAGCTGACCGCAGCCGGCGTCTTCACCACCAACAAGATCAAGGCCGCGCCCGTGCTGTGGTCGCAGCAGGTCCTGACGTCCGGCGCGCTGCGCGCCGTGATCCTCAATTCCGGCGGCGCCAACGCCTGCACCGGACCGGGCGGCTTCCAGGACACCCACGCCACCGCGGAGAAGGTGGCCGAAACGCTCAGCAACTGGGGCACCGAGACCGGTGCCGGCGAAGTCGCGGTGTGTTCGACCGGCCTCATCGGCGACCGACTGCCGATGGACAAGGTGCTCGCCGGTGTCGCGGAGATCGTCCACGAACTCGCCGGCGGGATCTCCGGCGGCACCGATGCCGCCTACGCCATCATGACCACCGACACCGTGCCCAAACAGGCCGCCCTGCACCACGCCGACAAGTGGAACGTCGGCGGCATGGCCAAGGGCGCAGGCATGCTCGCCCCCGCCCTGGCCACGATGCTGTGCGTGCTCACCACCGACGCGGTGGCCACCGCCGAGCAGCTCGACCGTGCCCTGCGCGCCGCCACCCGGCTCACGTTCGACCGTCTCGACGTCGACGGGTCGACCTCCACCAACGACACCGTGCTGCTGCTCGCGTCCGGAGCCAGCGGCATCGCCCCCAGCCAGGAGCAGCTCGACGCCGCCGTCCTCGCCGTGTGCGACGACCTCGCCGGGCAGATGATGGCCGACGCCGAGGGCGTCACCAAACGGGTCACCGTCACCGTCCGCGGCGCTGCTACCGAGCAGGACGCCCTCGTGGGCGCCCGGACCGTCGCACGCGACAACCTCGTCAAGACCGCCCTGTTCGGTTCCGACCCCAACTGGGGGCGTGTGCTCGCCGCCATCGGCATCGCTCCCATCGCGCTCGACCCCGATCGCATCTCCGTCACGTTCAACGGATCCCCGGTGTGCCTCGACGGCGTGGGCGCTCCCGGCGCCCGAGAGGTCGACCTGTCCGGCCCCGACATCGCCCTCGACATCGACCTCGGCGTCGGTGACGCCGAGGTGACCATCCGCACCACCGACCTCTCCCACGGATACGTCGAAGAGAACTCGGCCTACTCGTCATGACCGGAACCGAGACGACCACCGATCCCATCGCGCAGCTCACCGCCCACCAGAAGGCGTACGTCCTCGCCGAGGCGCTGCCGTGGCTGCAGAAATTCCGGGACAAGACCGTCGTGGTCAAGTACGGCGGCAACGCCATGATCGACGACCGGCTCAAGCGCGCCTTCGCCGCCGACATGGCATTCCTGCGCACCGTCGGCGTCCATCCCGTCGTCGTCCACGGCGGCGGACCGCAGATCAACGCCATGCTGAAGCGACTGGGCATGGCAGGGGAGTTCCGCGGTGGTTTCCGCGTCACCACCCCCGAGGTGATGGACGTCGTCCGCATGGTGCTGTTCGGCCAGGTCGGCCGCGAACTCGTCGGCCTGATCAACGCCCACGGCCCGTACGCCGTCGGGATCTCCGGCGAGGACGCCCACCTGTTCACCGCCACCCGCCGCACGGTCGTCGTCGACGGCGAGGACACCGACATCGGTCTCGTCGGCGACGTCACCTCCGTGGACCCCGCCGCCGTCCACGACCTCGTCGCGGCCGGTCGCATCCCCGTCGTCTCCACCATCGCCCCCGACGCCGACGGCGTGGTCCACAACATCAATGCCGACACCGCCGCCGCCGCGCTCGCCGAGGCGCTCGGCGCGGAGAAACTCGTCGTCCTCACCGACGTCGAGGGCCTCTACACCGACTGGCCCGACCGCAGTTCCCTCGCCACCAGCATCGACGTCGACGCCCTGGCCGAGCTGCTGCCGTCCCTCGACGCCGGCATGGTCCCCAAGATGGAAGCCTGCCTGCGAGCCGTCCGCGGTGGCGTGCCCACCGCCCACGTCATCGACGGCCGCCAGCCGCACTCGGTGCTGCTCGAACTCCTCACCGAGGAAGGCATCGGCACGATGGTCACTCCCACCCACCCCCGGGCGACCGCGCCCACCCAGGAAGGCACCCCATGACCGGCACCTCCGAACTCCAGCAGCGCTGGGCCGGGTCGCTGATGAACAACTACGGCGTCCCCAAGGTCGCCCTCGTCGCCGGCGACGGTGCCGTCGTCACCGACGCCGACGGCAAGCAGTACCTCGACCTGCTCGGCGGCATCGCCGTCAACGCCCTCGGCCACCGCCATCCCGCCATCCGCGACGCCGTCACCGCGCAACTCGACACGCTCGGTCACGTGTCCAACCTCTACGCCAGCGGACCCGTCGTCGAACTCGCCGAACGCCTCCTCGCGCACTTCGGGCACCCGGGCCGGGCGTTCTTCTGCAACTCCGGCACCGAAGCCAACGAAGCCGCGTTCAAGCTCGCCCGGCTCACCGGACGCCCCAAGATCATCGCCGCGGAGAAGGCCTTCCACGGCCGCACCATGGGGGCCCTGGCCCTCACGGGCCAGCCGGACAAGCGCGCCCCGTTCGAACCCATGCCCCCCGGCGTCGAATTCGTCCCCTACGGCGACGCCGAGGCCCTCGACGCCGCCGTCGACGAGAACACCGCCGCCGTGTTCCTCGAACCGATCATGGGCGAATCCGGCGTGGTCGTGCCCCCCGAGGGCTACCTCGTCCAGGCCCGCCGGATCACCGCAGAACGTGGGGCACTGCTCGTTCTCGACGAGGTGCAGACCGGCATCGCCCGCACCGGGACGTTCTTCGCCCACCAGACCGCCGGAATCGTGCCCGATGTCATGACCCTCGCCAAGGGTCTCGGCGGTGGCCTGCCCATCGGTGCCGTCCTCGCCACCGGTCCGGCCGCCGAGTTCTTCCAGCCCGGCAAGCACGGCACCACCTTCGGCGGCAACCCGGTGTGCGCCGCCGCCGCGCTCGCCGTCCTGCGCACCATCGACGAACAGGACCTGCTCGCCCACGTCGACGCCGTCGGCAAGTCCATCGCCACCGGCATCGAGGCACTCGACCACCCCCTCGTCGACCACGTCCGCGGCGCCGGCCTGCTGCTCGGCATCGTCCTCACCGACACCCGGGCCCCCGCCGTCGAAGCGGCAGCCCGGGACGCCGGCTATCTCGTCAACGCCGCCGCCCCCGACGTCATCCGCCTCGCCCCACCGCTGATCCTCACCCAGGAACAGGCCGACGGATTCGTCGCGACACTGCCCTGCGTGCTCGACGCCGCCCGGCAGGAAGGAAACTAGACCCATGGTGAAGCACTTCCTGAAGGACGACGACCTCACGCCCGCACAACAGCGCGAGGTTCTCGACCTCGCCGCGGCCCTGAAGAAGGCGCCGTTCTCGGCCCGCCCGCTCGAGGGCCCGCGCGGCGTCGGCGTCATCTTCGAGAAGAACTCGACCCGCACCCGCTTCTCCTTCGAGATGGGAATCGCCCAGCTCGGCGGCCACGCCGTCGTCGTCGACGGCCGCACCACCCAGCTCGGACGGGAAGAAACCCTGCAGGACACCGGCCGCGTCCTGTCCCGCTACGTCGACGCCGTCGTCTGGCGCACCTTCGGCCAGGACCGGCTCCAGGCGATGGCCGAAGGCGCCACCGTGCCCCTCGTCAATGCCCTGTCCGACGAGTACCACCCCTGCCAGGTCCTCGCGGACCTGCTCACCCTGCGCGAGCACAAGGGGGAGCTGCAGGGACTGAAACTGACCTACCTCGGTGACGGCGCCAACAACATGGCGCACTCGCTCATGCTCGGCGGCGTCACCGCCGGCATCGACGTCACGATCGCCGCCCCCGCCGGTTTCGCTCCGGATCCCGCCGTCGTGGCAGCGGCCCGCGCCCGCGCCGCCGACACCGGCGCGCAGATCACCCTCACCGAGGACGCGCGCGCCGCCGCCACCGGTGCCGACGCCCTCGTCACCGACACCTGGACCTCCATGGGCCAGGAGAACGACGGACTCGACCGCGTCGGTCCCTTCCGTCCGTACCAGGTCAACGCCGAGCTGCTCGCGCTCGCCGACCCGAAGGCCGTCGTGCTGCACTGCCTGCCGGCCCACCGCGGTGACGAGGTCACCGACGAGGTCCTCGACGGACCGCAGTCGGTGGTGTGGGACGAGGCCGAAAATCGCCTCCACGCCCAGAAGGCGTTGCTCGTATGGCTGCTCGAGCAGCGCGAACGGTAGCCGTGAGCAGCGTGGCCGAACCGTCGAGCGGCGCCGGCGCCGCCGCGGCCCCGACCCGCGCGGCCCGGCAGGCCCGGATCACCGCGCTCGTCGCCACCCGTGCGATCCGCAGCCAACCGGAACTCGCCGCGCTGCTCGCCGCCGAAGGCATCGAGGTCTCCAACGCCACCCTCTCCCGCGACCTCGAGGAGCTCGGTGCGGTCAAACTCCGCGGCGCCGACGGCGGACCCGGGGTGTACGTCGTCCCCGAGGACGGGAGCCCCGTCCGAGGCGTCTCCGGAGGCACCGACCGACTCTCCCGCCTCCTCGGCGAACTGCTGGTCTCCACCGACTCGAGCGGCAACATCGCGGTGCTCCGCACCCCACCAGGAGCAGCGCACTATCTGGCCAGCGCACTCGATCGGGCATCATTACCCGAAGTGGTCGGCACCATCGCCGGCGACGACACCATCGCGGTGATCGCGCGTGAGCCCCTCACCGGAGCCGACCTCGCCGCGAAGATCGAATCCCTGGCCTGATCCGATCGCGCACCGAGCACCGATAGACGCACGTTCAATCAAGAAGGAGCACAAACACAATGGCCGATCGCGTCGTACTCGCCTACTCGGGCGGGCTGGACACCTCCGTCGCCATCAGCTGGATCGGCAAGGAGACCGGCAAGGAGGTCGTCGCCGTCGCCATCGATCTCGGCCAGGGCGGCGAGGACATGGAGGTCGTGCGCCAGCGCGCCCTCGACTGCGGCGCGGTCGAATCCGTCGTCGTCGACGCCAAGGACGAGTTCGCGGAGGAGTACTGCCTGCCGACCGTGCAGGCCAATGCCCTCTACATGGACCGTTACCCGCTGGTCTCCGCGATCAGCCGCCCGCTGATCGTCAAGCACATCGTCGAGGCGGCCCGCGAGCACGGCGGCACCGTCGTCTCGCACGGGTGCACCGGCAAGGGCAACGACCAGGTCCGGTTCGAGGTCGGATTCGGCGCCCTCGCCCCCGATCTCGAGGTCATCGCACCCGTCCGCGACTACGCGTGGACCCGTGAGAAGGCCATCGCCTTCGCCGGCGAGCACAACCTGCCGATCAACGTCACCAAGAAGTCCCCGTTCTCGATCGACCAGAACGTGTGGGGCCGGGCCGTCGAGACCGGCTTCCTCGAGGACCTGTGGAACGCCCCCACCAAGGACGTCTACGACTACACCGAGGACCCCAGCCTCAACTGGCAGGCCCCCGACGAGCTGATCATCACCTTCGACAAGGGTGTGCCCACCGCGATCGACGGCCGGTCGGTCACCGTGCTCGAGGCCATCCAGGAACTGAACCGCCGCGCCGGCGCCCAGGGCGTCGGCCGTCTCGACATGGTCGAGGACCGGCTCGTCGGCATCAAGAGCCGCGAAATCTACGAAGCCCCCGGCGCGCTCACCCTCATCCACGCCCACCAGGAACTCGAACACGTCACGCTCGAACGCGAACTGGGACGGTACAAGCGTCGCGTGGAGGAGCGCTGGAGTGAGCTGGTCTACGACGGCCTCTGGTTCTCGCCGCTGAAGTACGCGCTCGACTCGTTCGTCCAGAACACCCAGGAGCACGTCTCCGGCGACATCCGGCTCGTCCTGCACGGCGGCCATATCGCCGTCAACGGTCGCCGCAGCGCCGAATCGCTGTACGACTTCAACCTCGCCACCTACGACGAGGGCGATACCTTCGACCAGTCCAACGCCAAGGGCTTCGTCCAGATCCACGGCCTGTCCTCCAAGGTCGCCGCGAAGCGGGATCTGGGCCTGTAGCGATGACCGCTCACGGCACCAACGAAGGCGCCCTGTGGGGCGGCCGGTTCGCATCCGGACCGGCCGCCGCCATGGCGGCGCTGAGCAAATCCACCCACTTCGACTGGGCACTCGCCCCCTACGACGTCCGAGCTTCCAAGGCACACGCACGGGTGCTGCACAAGGCCGGACTGCTCAGCGATGCCGACCTGACCGCCATGCTCGACGGTCTCGACAGGCTCGCCACCGACGTCGCCTCCGGTGCGTTCACCCCCGCCGAGTCCGACGAGGACGTCCACGGCGCTCTCGAACGTGGGCTCATCGAGCGGGTCGGACCCGAGGTCGGAGGCCGGCTGCGCGCCGGCCGCTCCCGCAACGACCAGGTCGCCACGCTGTTCCGGATGTGGCTGCGCGACGCGGCGCGACGCATCGCCGACGGGGTCCTCGCCGTCGTCGACGCCCTCGCCGACCAGGCCGCCGCCCATCCCACGGCCGTGATGCCGGGCAAGACCCACCTGCAGGCGGCACAGCCGGTACTGCTCGCGCACCACCTGCTCGCCCACGCCCATCCGCTGCTGCGCGACGTACAGCGGCTGCGGGACTTCGATGCGCGTGCCGCGGTCTCCCCGTACGGCTCCGGGGCGCTGGCGGGCTCCTCCCTCGGCTTGGACCCCGACGCGATCGCGGCCGAGCTGAACTTCGACTCCGCTGCCGAGAACTCGATCGACGCCACCTCCTCGCGGGATTTCGCCGCCGAGGCCGCGTTCGTGTTCGCAATGATCGCGGTCGACCTCTCCCGCATGGCGGAAGAGGTCATCCTGTGGAGCACGCCGGAGTTCGGCTACATCACCCTCGCCGACGAGTGGTCAACCGGCTCGTCGATCATGCCGCAGAAGAAGAACCCGGACGTCTCCGAACTGACCCGGGGCAAGGCCGGCCGCCTCATCGGCAATCTCACCGGCCTGCTCGCCACGCTCAAGGCCCAGCCGCTGGCGTACAACCGGGACCTGCAGGAGGACAAGGAGCCGGTGTTCGACTCGGTCGCGCAGCTCGAGCTCCTCCTGCCGGCGATCACCGGTCTCGTGTCCACCCTGACCTTCCACACCGATCGCATGGCCGAGTTGGCACCCGCCGGGTTCACCCTCGCCACCGACATCGCCGAGTGGATGGTGCGCCAGGGAGTGCCGTTCCGGATCGCGCACGAAGCGGCCGGCGCCTGCGTGCGGGCGGCGGAGGCGCGGGGAGTCGGACTCGAGGAACTGACCGACGACGAACTGGCCGCCGTCGATGCCGCACTGACCCCGCAGGTACGTGAGGTCCTCACCGTGGAGGGCTCGATCGCCTCGCGCAACGCCCGCGGCGGCACCGCGGGCGTGCGGGTCGGTGAACAGCTCGACGGTGTCCGTGCCGCCGCCCGCGCGCTGCGGGACTGGGTGCGCGGCTGACCGGCCTGCTCGGTGAACGGGGCCATCGGGTCGACGTAATGTGGCAGGCTGTCATTCCTGACAGGGTCGACACACGCAGAACTCGGCGGATGGGAAGAGGTTCGTGGCACTGGGCGGTGGATCGGTGATGGGGCCCCTGCGACGTGTGGTGGCGACCGCGCAGAACGGCCTCGAGGTGATCCGTCACGGCGGCTTGGAAACGGGGGCGACCCCGTCCCCGTTCCAGGTCGTCGAGCGGACCGGCATGTACAGGCTGCGGCATTACTATCCGGAATCCGACGCCGCCGAGACCGGTGCTCCGGTGGTGATGGTTCCCCCGATGATGATGTCGGCGGACGTGTACGACGTCACCCGTGAGACGGGAGCGGTCGGCATCCTGCACTCGATGGGCCTCGACCCCTGGGTGGTCGACTTCGGTTCCCCGGACCGGGAGGAAGGCGGGTGGGACCGCACCCTCACCGATCACATCATCGCCCTCGACGAGATCGTCGATCACGTGCACGACTACACCGGTCGTGACATCCACCTCGCCGGCTACTCGCAGGGCGGGATGTTCTGCTATCAGGCCGCTGCCTACCGCCGCAGTCGGCACGTCGCGAGCCTGATCACCTTCGGCAGCCCGGTGGACACCCTGGCCGCGTTGCCGTTCGGAATCCCGGAGGGCGTCGCGGTCCGGGCTGCCGACTTCCTCGCCGACCACGTCTTCAACCGTCTCGCCATCACCGGTTGGATGGCCAAGACCGGTTTCCAGTTCCTCGATCCTGTCAAGACGGTGCGGTCGCGCATCGAGTTCCTCATGCAACTGCACGACCGGGAAGCCCTCCTGCCGCGCGAACCCCAGCGTCGCTTCCTCGACACCGAGGGGTGGGTGGCCTGGTCCGGTCCCGCGGTGGCCGAACTGCTCCGCCAGTTCATCGTGCACAACCGCATGGTCAGTGGCGGATTCGTCATCAACGACCGTGCTGTGAGCCTGGCCGAGATAACCTGTCCGATCCTCGCGTTCGTCGGCGAGGTGGACGACATCGGCCAGCCCCTTGCGGTGCGCGGCATCCGCAAGGCCGCCCCCCGGGCCCAGGTTTTCGAATATTCGCTACGCGCAGGGCATTTCGGACTCGTCGTGGGTGGCACTGCGGCCCGGCAGACCTGGCCCGCCGTCGGCGAATGGGTGCAGTGGCGCGAAGGGCACGGCGACCGACCGGTCGGCGTCGGCCGGATGGCGATCCCCGAACTCCACGCGGAAGGGGAAACCGGGGTGTCCGTCGCGACCCGGCTCACCCACACCGTCGCCACCATCGCGGAGGTCGGCGTAGAGGTCGGCAAGGGCATCGCCGACCTGGCCTCCGAGACGGTGCGCGGCGCGCGGGAACTGTCGGGGGAAGCGGCCCGCGCCCTGCCACGACTGGCCCGGCTCGGACAGATCCAGCCCCGTACCCGCATCTCCCTTGCCGGTGTCCTCACCGAGCAGTGCCGCAAGGGACCGCACCGCGAGTGCTTCATCTACGAAGACCGCGTCTACACCTTCGCCGAAGTCAATCGCCGGATCGACAACGTGGTGCGCGGACTGGTGCACTCCGGTGTGCGTCCCGCCGCCCACGTCGGCATCCTGATGGACACCCGCCCCAGCGCGATGGCCGCGGTCACGGCCGTCTCCCGGATCGGAGCGGTGTCGGTCCTGCTCCCACCCGGCCCCGACCTCGACGAGGCGATCCGATCGGGTGGTGTCCAGAAGATCATCACCGACCCCGAGAACCTCGATCGGGCGCTCGCCACGGGGATCCCGGCCCTGGTCCTCGGCGGGGGCAGCATTCGCGAACTCGACATCCCGCCCGGTGCAGACGTCGTCGATCTCGAGCACCTCGACATCACCACGATCGAACTCCCCGGCTGGTACGCCCCCGATCCCGGTGTCGCGCGGGAACTTGCCTTTCTCCTGTTCACCGGGAGTGGTGACACCCTGGAGATGCGTCAGATCTCCAACCACCGATGGGCGCTCTCCGCCTTCGGGACCGCCACCGCCGCCGCGCTCGGCCGCGGTGACACGGTCTATTGCCTTGCCCCGCTTTATCATTCGTCCGGTCTGCTGGTCAGCTTCGGCGGCGCACTCGCGGGAGGCTGCCGGATAGCCCTGTCCCACGGTCTCGATCCCGCACGCTTCAGCGAGGAAGTTCACCGTTACGGCGTCACCGTCGTCACCTACACCTGGGCGATGATGAGGGACATCCTCGACAGCCCCGCGCTGCACATCGACGAGATCCATCCCGTCCGCCTCTTCATCGGCTCGGGCATGACCACCGGACTGTGGCGGCGGACCCTCGAACGTTTTGCTCCCGCACAGGTGCTCGAGTTCTATGCCTCCACCGACGGCGAGGTCGTCCTGGCCAACGTCTCGGGTGCCAAGATCGGGTGCAAGGGACGGCCCCTGCCCGGCAGCGCCGAGGCTCGCCTTGCCGCATGGGATCCCACGACCGGGCGCCTGGTCGAGGATCCGCGGGGCTTCGTCCGCGAAAGCGCGGACGGCGAGGTCGGACTCCTGCTCGGGCGGCCCAGTGCCTCCACCGAAGCACTGCCCGGTGTCATGCGAGGTGTGTTCGAAGTCGGTGACGTATGGGTGCCCACCGAGAACCTCTTCCGTCGAGACCAGGACGGTGACTACTGGCTGCTCGACAGCAAGCACAGTGTCATCCGTACCCCGCACGGGCCGGTATACGGGCAGCCGGTGGCGGACGCGCTCGGCAGTATCCCGAAGGTCGATCTCTGCGTCGTCTACGGTGTGCGCACCGCCGGCACCGAAA
This sequence comes from Rhodococcus sp. P14, assembly GCF_000256505.1. Lineage (NCBI taxonomy): Bacteria > Bacillati > Actinomycetota > Actinomycetes > Mycobacteriales > Nocardiaceae > Rhodococcus > Rhodococcus sp. P14. The sequence continues at coordinate 10,795 of NZ_AJFC01000271.1, forward strand.
TCGCCGTGGCCGCCTGCACCCTCCGCGAGAACCGCGCGCCGAGCGCCGCGGAGATCACCGCGGCACTCGACGCAGTCCCCGCCTCGGAACGACCCGATCTCGTCCATGTCGTCCCGCACATCGACCTCGGGCCCACATTCCGGCCCGTGTCCGGCGATCTGCCGGCACGAGGCCTGCCGAAGCCGACGGTGCGGTCGTGGTTCGCCGATCCCGATACCGGCACCTACAAGCGGTTCACCAAAGCGGTTGCAGTGAGATTTGCCGGCGTCGGCGCTGGTCCGGCGCCGGGCGCACGGTAGCGTGGGCCCGTCCGGCCCCCACACCACCGTCGAGAGGACAACCGTGGCTGTCGATCCCACGCTGCTGAGCATCCTGGCCTGCCCGCAGGACAAGGGGCCGCTGCTCCTCGTCGACGATTCGGTCCTCTACAACCCGCGGTTGCGCCGGGCGTATCCGATCGAGAACGGCATCCCCGTCCTCCTCGTCGACGAGGCCCGAGACGTGACCGACGCCGAACACGAGGACTATGTCGCGCGCGGGGTGGCCGGTTGGACCGAGGACCCGGTGACGGACTGACCGTGGCGTTCGAGCGGCTCACCGCGGTCGATCCGCTGAAGGCGGCCCACACGATCCTCGGTGCCACGCTGTGTGCGGGCGAGGTGGTGCTGCGGATCACGGAGGTGGAGGCCTACGGGGGCCCCGAGGACGGTCCCTGGCCCGATCCGGCGGCGCATTCCTACCGGGGACGTACGCCTCGGAACGCGGTGATGTTCGGCCCCGCGGGCCATCTCTACGTCTACCGCAGCTACGGGCTGCACCACTGCGCCAACATCTCGGTCGGAGCCGACGGAGTGGCTGCCGCCGTGCTGCTGCGAGGCGCGGAAGTCGTTGCGGGGGAGGAGACCGTTCGTGCCCGGCGAACGGCCGGGACTCCGGCGTCGAACCTCGCCCGCGGACCCGGCAACCTGGCCGAGGCTCTGGGGCTGACGCTCGCGGACAACGGGATCGACGTGCTCGACGAAGGCGCCTCGGTGAGGCTCACCCTGGGGGACGCCGAGCGGGTCGCGGCGGGACCCCGCGTGGGTATCAGCGTCGCGGCCGAGCGGCCGTGGCGGCTGTGGATTCCGGGGGCGGTGGGCGTGTCGGCCTACCGGCGCAGCCCGCGCGCGCCGGCCGCTCCGCGCCGGATGGGATGATCGAGCAGTGACTGAGCACATCCTCGACGAACTGACCTGGCGCGGGCTGATCGCCCAATCGACCGACCTCGACACACTCCGCCGCGACCTCGACGCGGGCCCGGTCACGCTCTATGCCGGATTCGACCCGACCGGCCCCAGTCTGCACGCGGGTCACCTCGTGCCGTTGCTCGCACTCAAGCGCTTTCAGCGGGCGGGCCACCGGCCGATCGTGCTGGCCGGCGGCGCCACCGGCATGATCGGCGACCCGCGCGAGGTGGGGGAGCGGACCATGAACTCGGCGGACACGGTCGCCGAGTGGGCCGAACGCATCCGTGGGCAGCTCGAGCGGTTCGTCGACTTCGACGATTCCCCGACCAGCGCGATCGTCGTGAACAACGCCGACTGGACCTCCTCCCTCAGCGTCGTCGACTTCCTCCGCGATGTCGGCAAGCACTTCTCCGTCAACGTCATGCTCGCGCGCGACACCGTCAGACGCCGGCTCGAGGGCGACGGCATCTCGTACACCGAATTCAGCTACATGCTGCTCCAGGCCAACGACTACGTGCAGTTGCGTCGTCAGCACGGGTGCACCCTGCAGGTGGGTGGATCGGACCAGTGGGGCAACATCATCGCGGGCGTCGAGCTCAACCGGCGGACGGACGCCGCGGCAGTGCATGCGCTCACGGTCCCGCTCGTCACCTCCGCCGACGGAAAGAAATTCGGAAAGTCCACCGGCGGCGGAAGCCTGTGGCTCGATCCGCAGATGACCACCCCCTATGCCTGGTACCAGTACTTCGTCAACGCCGCGGATGCCGACGTCGTGAAGTACCTGCGGTGGTTCACCTTCCTGGATCAGGAGGAGCTCGCCGAACTCGAGACGGCGACGGCCGAGCGGCCGCACGCCCGTGAAGCGCAGCGTCGGCTCGCGGCCGAGATGACGACTCTCGTTCACGGAGAGGCGAACACTCGCGCGGTCGAACTGGCGAGTCGGGCGTTGTTCGGGCGAGGCGAGCTTTCGGAGCTGGACGAGGCGACCCTTTCCGCCGCCCTGGCAGAGGCTTCCGTCGCCGAGGTGCACGACGGGCAACCCGACACGATCGTCGACCTGCTCGTCGCAACAGGTCTGTGCGAGAGCAAGGGCGCGGCCCGGCGCACGATCAAGGAAGGGGGCGCCTCCGTGAACAACCAGCGCGTCGCGTCCGAGGACTGGGTCCCGTCGAGTGCGGATCTTCTGCACGGTCGCTGGCTCGTGCTGCGGAGAGGCAAGCGCAACTTCGCCGGCGTCCGCATCGAGCGCGGCTGACGAGAACGCCCTCACCCGCTGACGGGCCGCTGACCTGCTGGTTTGACGGCCCGTTAGCGGTGGCGTAACTTTGTCGTCGTTCGAGCGACACGGACACCGACCCGGACCGAGAGGTACGGAAGTTGGTTGTGTCCTGACCGACCGAACGGCCGACACGATGATCGCAGACGCTGATTGCGTAGGTGAACTCGGAGTGTTAGGATAGAACGGTTGCCCCGGAGCCGAACGCGAGAGCGCGAAGCGACGGTGTGTGCGTGTTCTTTGAGAACTCAAC
>NZ_AJFC01000272.1:0-16616 GCF_000256505.1 Rhodococcus sp. P14
AGCGAGAAGATGCGCGCCGAGGCGCACGTGGGCTGGGGTTCGCACGCCCAGACCGCTCGCACGCTCGAGGGGACGCACTGACATGACGGACGGACGACGGTTCCGCCGGTACGCGACGCTCGGGGAGACCCGTACCCGGCCCGACCCGACGGCCCTGCTGATCGCGATGCTGGTGCTGGCGGTGCTGCTCGCGTCCCCGTGGTGGCTGTCACCGGTCCCGGCCGTGCTGCTCATCGTCGCGGCCGCCGCCGGCACGGTCGCGGTCGGCGCCACGAGCCGCAGAACCATCGTGCCGACCCGCTGGTCGTAGCGGCACGGTCGGTCACCCGGACCTGCCGGCCGGGCCCCGACGGTTCCCGGCGGTCCGGCTACCCTCGATGCCATGGGCAGGCAGCGGGAGCGTCGGGCCGCGGCGGGGTCCGGCCGCGGCCCGGCCGAGGGCATCCACGACATCGACACCGGCACCTGTGAACTGGTCAAGGATCGGTACCGGCCCGACGGCTGGGTGCTCGAGGTCAACGGGGTGCCCAGCTCCCACATCGATCTCACCGATCCCACGCTGCTCGAGTTCGAGTACATGCGGTGGATCGCTCACCTGCTCGAATCGCAACGGCCGCACGACGAACGGCTGCGGGTGCTGCACCTCGGTGGTGGGGCCTGCACGATGGCCCGTTATCTCGCCGCCACCTACCCGAATGCACGGCAGGTGGTGGTCGAGATCGACGGGCGCCTGGCCGAACTCGTCCGGGACTGGTTCGACCTGCCCCGCGCCCCGCTGTTGCGGATTCGGGTGGGGGAGGGCCGGGCGGTCCTGGCCTCCCTGACCGACGCGACCCGTGACGTGATCGTCCGCGACGTCTTCGCGGTGAACCGCACGCCCGTCGCGCTGACCACCGTCGAGTTCACCCGGCACGCCCGCCGGGTCCTCGACGCGGGCGGCGTCTACGTCGTCAACTGCGGTGACACCCGGGATCTGACCACCGCCCGGCGGGAGGCAGCCACCATCGGCAGCGTCTTCGAGCACACCGCGATCATCGCCGATCCCGCGATGCTCAAGGGCCGGCGCTACGGCAACATCGTCATCGCCGGCAGCGACGCCCCGCTCGGCGAGTCACCGGCACTCGCCCGCGAACTGCTCGGCGGCGGCGTGCCCGCCCAGGTGTGGACCGACGCGCAGGTCCGCCGGTTCGCCGCCGACGCCCGCGTCCTGCTCGACGCCGAGTGCCGCCCGGGTGGCGAGGTCGCGGCCGGCTGACGTCGTCACCCGGACCGGCCCGCGGTCCAGGCGAGCAGGTCCTCCACGGGCCAGGTGTTGACCACGTCCTCGGGTTCCACCCCGCGTTCGGCGGCACGTTCACAGCCGTACCCGATCCAGTCCAGCTGTCCGGGCGCGTGCGCGTCGGTGTCGATCGCGAAGCGGCAGCCGAGATGCAGCGCGAGGTCGATCAGCCGCTCCGGCGGGTCCTGCCGCTCGGGGCGGGCGTTGATCTCCACCGCCGTGCCGTGATCGCGGCACGCCGAGAACACCGCCTCGGCGTCGAAACGCGACGCCGGGCGGGTGCCGCGACCGCCCTGCACCAGCCGGCCCGTGCAGTGCCCGAGCACGTCGACGTGCGGATTCTGCACCGCCTTCAGCATCCGCTTCGTCATGATCGACCGGTCGGCCCGCAGATTCGAGTGCACGCTGGCCACCACGATGTCGAGTTCGGCCAACAGTCCCTCGTCCTGGTCGAGCGTGCCGTCGTCGAGGATGTCCACCTCGATCCCGGTGAGAATGCGGAAGGGGGTGCCGCTGTCGGCGAAGACCCGGTCGAGCTCGGCGACGACTCCCAACTGGTTGCGCAGCCGCTCCGCGGTGAGGCCGTTGGCCACCTTCAGCCGGGGTGAGTGGTCGGTCAGCGCGCAGTACCGGCGTCCGAGCGCCGCGGCGGTCCGCATCGTCTCGGCGATCGGGCTGCCGCCGTCCGACCAGTCCGAGTGCACGTGGAGATCGCCCTGCAGGGCCTCGAGCAGGCCCGCGCCGCCGCGGCCGATCGGCTCGGCCTCCTCGCGCAGTTGCCGCAGGTAGGCGGGGACGCCGTCGAAGGATTCGCGGATCACGGTGGCGGTCTTCGGCCCGATTCCGGACAGAGCCGTCCAACTGTCCGCCCGGCGCCGCGCGGCGCGCTGGTCCGGGTCGAGCCGGGCGACGACGTCGGCGGCGTGACGGTACGCCTTCACGCGGTAGCTCTCGGCGCGGTCGCGTTCGAGCCAGAACGCGACCTCCCGCAGGGCGTCCACCGGGTCCATGCGTCCATTCTCGCCGCGGCGGTCCGTAGCGTGGGGCGCATGCGCACAAATGCGAGGTGGCGACGGACGCTGACCGGAACCGCGATCGGGGTGGCCGGGGGGACGCTGGTGCTGGCCGGCGTCGCGGCCCGGGTCGCGACGCCCGCGGCCGGGCGGTTGTACACCGTCGCCGATGCGCCGGCCGCGCCGGTGGTGATCGTGCCGGGTGCCCGCGTCCGGAACGGATGGCCCATGGCGATGCTGCGCGGACGCCTCGACGTGGCTGTCGCGCTGCTCGCGGACGGCCGCGCCCGCCGCGTGCTCGTCTCGGGCGACGCAGGAGGCCGCTCCGGGGACGAGATCGCGGCGATGACCGACTATCTGGTGGCACACGGTGTGGGGCGGGAAGTGATCGCCACCGACCCGTACGGGCTCGACACGTACGACACCTGTCTGCGCGCCGCGCAGGTCTACGGGGTGCGGACGGCGGTGATCGCCACCCAGGGATTCCATCTGCCGCGGGCCGTCGCGCTGGGGCGGCGGGCGGGGATCGACCTGGCCGGGGTGATCGCGGAGTGCGACTGCCGGCTGCGCACCCGGGTGCGCAACGTGCTGCGTGAGTATGTGCTCTCTCGTCCGAAAGCGCTTGTGGAGATGCATTTTCCGCGCCCTCCGCGGGTGACGGTGGGCGTGGGCGGCGCATCGGCCGGGATCCTCGCCTAGGGTCGTCGCATGCGCCCTTCAGCCCTGATCACCGGTGGCAGCCGCGGCGTCGGCGCCGCCATCGCCCGGGAACTCGCCCCCAGTCACGACCTGCTGCTCGGCGGCCGCCGCGCGGAGTCGCTCCGGGCGATCTGCGCGGAGCTTCCGCAGGCGGCACCGTGGCCGGTCGACCTGCTCGACCACGCGGCGGTGGCCGCGGCCTGCTCCGGCATCGACCGGTTGGACGTGCTGGTGCACAGCGCGGGGCTCGCCGAACTCGGGACGATCGCCGACGGCGGAATCGCGCAGTGGCGGGAGATGTTCGAGGCGAATGTGGTGGCGGTGGTGGAACTGACGCGGCTGCTCCTGCCGGCGCTGCGGGCCGCGAACGGCCATGTCGTGCTGCTCAATTCGGGGGCCGGCCTGAACGCGAGGGCCGGCTGGGGCGCATACGCCGCCAGCAAGTTCGCGTTGCGGGCCTTCGCCGACGTCCTGCGGCAGGAGGAGCCGGCGCTGCGGGTGACGTCGGTGCATCCGGGCCGGATCGACACCGACATGCAGCGTGCGATCGTGGCGAGCGAGGGCCGGACCTACGAACCGGAGCGCTTCCTGAAGGCCTCGACCGTGGCACTGGCGGTGGGGCAGGCCGTTCGGACCCCCGTCGACGCGCACCCGACCGAGATCGTGCTGCGGCCCCGGTAGCCGTCGGCGCCGGACACGACAGCACCGTCGGAACGGCAGCACCGTCGGAACGGCAGCGCCGCCGGCGTCAGAACGGCAGTGGGATCACGACCGGCGCCCCGTTCGGCAGCTGGATGCGGATCTGGGGTGGCGGCGGCGGGGCCGGCGCCGGCGCCGGTGCCGGGGGAAGCGGCTCCGGCGCAGGCGGCGGCGGTGGCGGCGGCGGGGGAGGCGGCGGTGGCGGCGGCGGGGGAGGCGGTGGCGGCGGGGGAGGTGGCGGTGGCGGTGGCACCGGAGCCCGCGGCGCGGGCGCCGCGATCTCCGCCTCCGGCGCCGGCGGCGCGGGTGACGGTTCCGGTGCGGGCGGCGGTACCGGGTCGGCGGCCCCGGGCGCCGGCTGCTTGGGACCGGCGCCGATGGGCACCGCCAGCAGATTCCCGGTGGTGACGTCGACGACGGTCAGTTCGCCGACCGGCGCCGCTCCCGGCTGCACGACGAACAACCGTTCCTCGTCGAGGCCGGACCAGCGTTCTCCTTCGATCTCCTGACCCGAGGACAGAACGGGGGAGATCAGGGGACTTCCCGGCGCACACCGCACGCGAGGCACACCGCGGTCGTCGACCAGAACGACGGTTCCGGTCTCGAGGACCGACTGCACGGGCACCGCGCGTCCCCCGCGGTACTCGTGATCGGTGACCCGGGTGTCCGCCCGCAGCAGCACCGGTGTCAGGGTGCGCAGGTATGCGCGGGCGTCGGCGATGTCGAACACGTCGAGCCAGGCTGCCTGCTTGACCGGGTCCTGCTCGAGCGTGCCGGCGAGCCGCTCCCGGTCGCACAGCTCACGTTCGAGGCTGCCGCCGTAGAGGCCGGTCCGGTCTCCGGACACCGTCACCGGACCTCCGTCGGGCACGGGGAGCTCGGCCTGCGGCGCCGGTGGAACGGCGACCGGCACCTGATCCGGCAGGAGCAGGCCGCTCCATGGATGCTCGCCCCGCGATGTCGCCAGGTCCAGGCGAACCAGCTCGGTTCGCGACGGACCGTCCGTGGAGCATCCCCCCACGGCGAGCGCAGTCAGCGCGAGTACCATCCCGAATCCGCGCGCAGCGGTGCCGGCGGCCACCCGCCCATGGTAGGCGGAACCCCTCCGCGCCTCGGGTGGTTTCGGTCGGCTTCAGCCGTCGGACGTCAGGCGGACGCGAGCGATCCGGTGGCCGTCCAGTTCGCTCACGGTGAGGCGGTGACCGTCGAGGGTGATGCTGTCGCCGAGTCGTGGCAGGCGCTGGAGGTGGTGCACCATGCACCCCGCGACGGTCTCGTAGGGGCCCTTCGGCAGCCCGATCCCGGTGTCGCGTTCGAAGTCCTCGACGATCAGCAGACCGTCCACCTGCTGCGTGCCGGCCTGCGCCGGCGCGGACGGGGGCGCGGCCTGCCCGGTCGGTTCGAACTCGTCGCCGATCTCGCCGACGATCTCCTCGACGATGTCCTCGAGCGTCGCGATCCCGGCGGTGCCGCCGTACTCGTCGACGACGAGGGCGATCTGGTCGTTGGTGCGTCGCATCAGCGACAGTGTCGCGAGCGCCGGCTTGGAGGCGGGCAGCGCGAGGATGGGACGGCACACGTCCGCGACGGTCGGGGCGGTCGCCGGATCGGCGAGCAGCAGGTCGCGAAGGTGCACGAAGCCCACGACGTCGTCGAGCGACGTGCCGACGACGGGATACCGGCTGTGCGCGCCTGCCAGGGCCTGTTCGCGCGCCGCCGGGAGCGGGGTGTCGGCGGGCAGGAAGTCGACCTCGGTGCGCGGACGCATCACCTCGAGCAACGATCGCTGCCCGGCGTCGAACACCTCGGCGAGCACCGTGCGCTCGTCCTCCGGCACCGCCGAATGGCTGAGCAGCAGATCGCGCAACTCCTCGTGGGTGATCTCCTCGCTCCGGCGCGCCGGGTCGGCTCCCAGCAGCCGGACGAGCCCGTCCGTGGAGACCGACAACAACCAGATCACCGGTCGCATCAGGGTGGCGAAACGGTCCAGGGTCGGTGCGGTCAGCAACGACACCCCGGTGGACCGTTGCAGGGCGATGCGCTTGGGAACGAGTTCCCCGAGGACCAGCGAGAGGTAGGCGATCACCAGGGTGGTGCCGGTCAAGGCGACGGCGCTCGCCGCTGCGGCGGGCAGCCCCCACGACTCGAGCGCCGGGACGAGGTCGGGGGCGATCGCGGAGGCACCGTAGGCGGCGGAGAAGAACCCGGCCACGGTGACGCCGATCTGCACCGCGGACAGGAAGCGGTTGGGATTCTGCGCCAGCTCGGCCGTCCGCCGCCCCCGCCGGCCCCGCTCCTCGAGCGCACGGATCTGGCTCTCACGCAGCGACACCAGCGCCAGCTCGGTGCCGGCGAAGACGCCGCCGATCAGGACGAACACCAGAACCAGGAGGATGTCGGCGAGCGCGGTCATGGCGGCCACCCTGGACCGTGGGCCATGTCGTGTCACCTCATCGGGAGGACGCGGGATACGACTTCCAGTCTAGGAGAGCCCCGGCTGTTCGGGCACCGGCCGCACCTCAGGACGGATGTTCCACGTGAAACAGTTCAGGAGGCGGGGACGGTCTGCATGTCCTCCTGGCTCCAGTAGGCCTTCATGCCGGTGATCCGGGCGTCGTCGTCGAACGTCATGACGTCGATGACCTCCATGACGAGGTCCTGTTCGCCGAGGTGGGTGGTCAGCCGGAAGAGGAAGGCGGCGTTGCCGTCGGCGATCTTCAGGCTGAGCAGTTCCCCGGTCTGGATGAGCGGCTCGATCATCGAGTAGAACTCGCGCAGGGACGCCTCGGTGGTGCGCACGTCGGTACCCACCGGGTCCTCGACCGTGGCTCCGGGAGCGTAGAGGGCGAGCACCTCGTCCGTGGTCCCTTTGGCGACCGACCTGATGTAGGACTCGACGGTGGCGCGGATCGCGGCGGGAGTGGGAGCCATGCGGAAACCTCCGTTGCTGGAACGCGTTCTAGCAACGGAGGTTAGCAGCGCACGCCGGGACTGGGAATGCCCGGCGTGCGCCGCTGTCTCGCGACTGTGCGCCCGGGACGGCTCAGGCGTCGGAAACGGCTCAGGCCCCCGCGGTGGCGGTCGGCAGCAGCCGTTCGAGGACGTCGGCGAGGGTGATCAACCCGACCACCTGTCCGTCGTCGGTGACGGTGGCCAGGTGGTTGCGGGTCTCGCGCATGGTGCGCAGCGCCTCGTACACCGGCACCGCCGCCTCGAGGGTCAGCGCCGGGCGCATCAACTCGGCGGCGGTGATCCCCGCCGCGGCGTGCAGACTGTCCCGCACGTGCACCACCCCGTCCACATGCCCGTTGCCACGCACGAGCAGACGCAGGTGCCCGGTGCGCCGGGCGGTGTCCTGGATCTGCGCGGCATCCGCGTCGGGCCGGACACTGCTCGGCCGGGCGTTGGGACGGACGATGTCGCCGACGGTCAGCGCCTCGAGTTCGAGGGCGCTGGTCAGGTGCCCGTGGTAGCGCTCGTCGAGAGTGCCCACGGTGGCCGAGTGCTCGACCAGGTGCCGCAACGCGTCCGGGTCCTGTCCGGTGCCGACCTGGTCGACCGGGACGACCCCGACCCGCCGCAGGCACCAGTTGGCCAGGTGGTTGAGCTGCACGATGACCGGGCGGGTGACCCACATGAACGCCCGCATCGGGAGCGCGAGCAGGGTCGCCGACTTCTCCGGGTGCGCGATCGCCCAGGACTTCGGAGCCATCTCACCGACCACCAGGTGCAGGAACGTCACGATGATCAGCGCCAGGACGAACCCGGCGACGTCCGCCAGCCACAGCGGCGCACCCCAGTTCTCGAAGGCCGGGGTGAGCCAATGGTGCACGGCGGGCTTGGTCACCGCGCCGAGGGCCAAGGTGCACACGGTGATGCCGAGCTGGGACCCGGCGAGCAGAACCGACAGTTCCGACGCGCTGCGCAACGCGGCGCGGGCCGAGCGGCTGTGCGGGGCGGCGTCCTCGAGGCGGTGCCGGCGCGCGGCGATGAGCGCGAACTCGACCGCGACGAAGAAGGCACTCGCCGCGATCAGGCCCACCGTCACGGCGAGCACGATCCAGGGGTTACTCATCGTCGCTCACCTCGTGATCTGTCCGTACGGTCACCAGCACCGACGCCGGCACGTGCCGGTCGATCCCGCGGACCTCCGCGAGCAGCGTCCGCGTCGGGGGCGAGTTCCCGTGCGCCAGCTCCGCCGGATCGGGCTCGAGTGGGATCGCGACGGTGTCGCCGACAGTGGGCAGGCCGCCGAACTCGGCGATGACCAGCCCGGCGAGGGTCTCGAAATCACCCTCCGGCAGCTCGTGGCCGAGGGTGCGGGCGACCTCGTCGAGGTGCACGTCGCCGCGGATCACCCAGCCCTCACCCTGGCGGGTGATCACCTGCGTCTCGACAGCGGTGTCGTGTTCGTCGGCGATCTCCCCGACGAGTTCCTCGGCCATGTCCTCGACGGTGACGATGCCGGCGAAGCCGCCGTACTCGTCGACCACCAGGGCCATCTCCTCGTGCCCCTCGGTGAGCCGGGCCAGCACGTCCGGCAGCGGCAGGGTGGTGGGCACGATCACCGCGGGCCGGCACACCGCCTCGGCCGTGCCGGCCGAGGTGTCGCGCGCGAGCAGATCGTGCAGGTGCACGACCCCGCGCAGATCGTCGGCGGACTCACCGACCACCGGGTACCGGGTGTGACCCTCGCTCATCCGCGCCAGCACCTGCGTGATCGGTTCCCCGGCCCGGACGTAGTCCACCCGCGCCCGCGGGATCATGGCGTGCTCGGCGGTGCGGGTCGGAAAGTCCAGGATCCGGTCGAGCAGCGTCGACAACTCCTTGGGCAGCTCGCCGGCCTCCCGGGATTCGGCCACGATGTGCTCGAGGTCGCGGACGGTGGCCGAGTGCTCCACGTCGTGCACCGGTTCGATCCGCAGCGCGCGCAGCAGCAGGTTCGACGAGGCGTCGAACAACTTGATCAGCCAGCCGAACAGCCTCAGATACAGCGTGGTCGACAGCGCCAGCCACCGCGCGACCGGCTCGGGCCGGGCGATCGCCAGGTTCTTCGGGAACAGCTCACCGAACACCATCTGCACCACGGTCGAGAACAGCACCGCCAGCACCGTGCCGACCGCCACCCCGACCGCGGTGGGGATCCCGACGCCGCCGAGGAGTTCGCCGAGGCCGCTGCCGATGAGCGGTTCGGCGACGTAGCCGACGAGCAGGCCGGTGACCGTGATGCCCAGCTGAGCGCCGGAGAGCATGAACGAGGTGCGGCGGGTGACCGACAGGGCGCGGGCGGCTGCGGTGTCACCGGCTTCGGCACGCGCCTTCAGCCGGGACCGGTCCACCGCCATGTAGGCGAACTCCTGGGCCACGAAATAGCCGGTCAGGGCCGTGATGGCCAGGACCACGAGGATGCCGAGTGCGATACCGAGGACTGTCAGCACGGTCGGCTCCGGGGGGCGGTGACGGACGGGCCGTCACTCTGGGGCGGGGAGGGTCTTCGAGGTTTGCGCTTGGCGCGTCTCATGGCTCTCTCTGCGATAGACGACGACTTCCTGTCACAGAATACGACGAACCGGGCCGCGGACGAGTTCCCGCCTGCCGCGCCGACCCGGTCACAGCGGCCGGGCCGGAACCCGACACCCGGCGCGGATACCACGCCGGAGCGGTCGGCAGTGCTTGGCTGTCCTGGCACACGGCCACACCCCGAGGAGCCTCGATGAACGAGACCACCACCTTCCCCCTGCCGGGGCATGCCGGCACCCTGGCCGCCCGGTGCTGGGTCCACGACCACCCCCGGTACGTCGTGCTGCTGTGCCACGGCTACGGCGAGCACGCCGGACGCTACGAATACGTGGCCACCCGGCTGGTCGCCGACGGTGCGGTGGTCTACGCCGTCGACCACACAGGGCACGGGCTCAGCGAGGGCGAACGCGTCCTGATCGAGGACTTCGAGCGGGTCGTCGACGACTTCCGCCTGCTCGACGCCACGGCCCGCAGCGATCATCCCGGCCTGCCGGTGGTGCTCGTCGGGCACTCGATGGGCGGGATGATCGCCGCCCGGTACGCGCAGCGCTACGGCTCCGAACTCGCCGCGGTGGTCCTGTCCGGCCCGGTGCTGGGCCGCTGGCCCGCGCTCGAAGCGATGCTCGCGGCAGAGCAGATCCCGGACGCCCCCATCGACCCCGCGACGCTGTCGCGGGACCCGGAGGTGGGCCGTGCGTACGTGGACGACCCACTCGTGTGGCACGGTCCCTTCAAGCGCCCCACCGTCGAGGCGCTGCAACACTGCCTCGACACGATCACCGCCGCGGGCACCGTCGGCGACGTGCCCGTGCTGTGGCTCCACGGCGAGGACGACGGGCTCGTCCCCCTCGGGGGCAGCCGCGAGGGCTGGGCGACGTTCGCCGGCCCGCAGTCGACGTCGAAGGTCTACCCCGGGGCGCGGCACGAGATCTTCAACGAGACCAACCGCGACGAGGTTCTCGACGACGTCGTCGATTTCGTCCACTCACGGATCGCGGCGGGCGGCCGATGAGCACCCGGTCGCGGGCGCCGGCACGTCAGCGCTCGTCCGGCGCCGGTTGCCGGGACGGCGGCCGGGACGTCGCGGAAGGCGGCCGGGCCGCCGGGGACGGCCGCCGCTCGCCGGACGGGTGAGGGCGGTCGGCGGCCCGCTCCGGCGCGACCGGGTCGCCGTCAGGATTCGCCGGCGTGCGCGCGCAGCTCGAGCGCGACGAAGGACTGCACCATCGCCGTGAACACCGCTTCCGCGACAGCGGGGTCTGCTCCCCGCGCGGCCGCCGCCTCGGCCGCGCGCCGGATCACGAGCAGGGCCCGGTCGGGCGCCGCGACCTCCGCCGCGGTGGACTTCAGTTCGGCTGCGCGGCGCACCAGAGCCTCACGCTCACAGAGCAATTCGACCAGTTTCGCGTCGAGTCCGTCGATAGCGGCACGGACGGCCGCGAGGTCGGGAAGAGACCGCTCGGTATCGGGTGCGTTCATGCGCGCATTGTGGCATGCCACGCGGTGCGCTCCCGAGAACGGACCGGTCGACTACCTGACCACGTTCACCATCTTGCCCGGTACGACGATCACCTTCCGGGGTGCCGCGCCCTCGAGGAGGGCGGCGATCTTCTCGTCCGCGAGGGCGGCCGCCTCGATCGCTTCCCGCGCCGCGTCGGCCGGCACGGTGATGCGGCTGCGCACCTTGCCGTTGACCTGGATCGGGTACTCGACCGTGTCCTCGACGAGCCACTTCTCGTCCGCGACGGGGAACGGGCCGTGCGCGAGCGACTCGGTGTGCCCGAGCCGCGACCACAGTTCCTCGGCGAGGTGCGGGGCGACGGGCGCCAGCATGAGCACGAGCGGTTCCACCGCCGTCCGCGGCGCCCCGTCCGGGTACGCCTTGGTGAGGTGGTTGGTGTACTCGATCAGCTTGGCGATGGCAGTGTTGTCGCGCAGGCCCGCGTAGTCGTCGGACACGCCCGCGATCGCCTTGTTGAGGGCACGCCGCGTCTCGTCGGTCGGCTCGGCGTCGGTGACCCGCAGCGTGCCGGCCTCCTCGTCGATCGCGGCCCGCCACACCCGCTGCAGGAACCGCTGCGCACCGACGACGTCCTTGGTCGCCCACGGCCGGGACTGGTCCAGCGGGCCCATCGACATCTCGTACACCCGCAGCGTGTCGGCGCCGTAGTCGTCGCAGATCTGGTCCGGCCCGACGGAGTTCTTCAGGGACTTGCCCATCTTGCCGTACTCGCGGTGCACCTCCTCGCCCCGGTAGAGGAACTTCCCGTCGCGCTCCTCGACCTCCTCGGCCGGCACGTACACGCCACGCGAATCGGTGTAGGCGTACGCCTGGATGTAGCCCTGGTTGAACAGGCGCCGGTACGGCTCGGACGAGGTGACGTAGCCGAGGTCGAACAGCACCTTGTGCCAGAACCGCGCGTACAGCAGGTGCAGCACGGCGTGCTCGACACCGCCGACGTACAGGTCGACCCCGCCGGGGTCGTGCGGGCCGTGGATCTGCGGACGCGGACCGGTCCAGTACGCCTCGTTCTCCTTGGCGCAGAACTCGTCGCTGTTCGTCGGGTCGATGTAGCGGAGCTGGTACCACGAGCTGCCGGCCCACTGCGGCATCACGTTGGTGTCGCGGGTGTAGTGCTGCAGCCCGTCACCGAGGTCGAGCTCGACGTTCACCCACTCCTCGGCCTTGGCCAGCGGCGGCGACGGCTCCGAACTCGCGTCCTCGGGATCGAACGACACCGGCGCGTAGTCCTCGACGTCCGGAAGTTCCACCGGCAGAGCCGACTCCGGCAGGGCGTGCGGGTTGCCGTCGGCGTCGTAGACGATGGGGAACGGCTCGCCCCAGTACCGCTGCCGCGCGAACAGCCAGTCCCGCAGCTTGTACTGGATGGTGCCGGTGCCCGCGCCGGACTCCTCGAGCCTCGCGATGATCGCCTTCTTCGCGTCGGCGACGCTCAGCCCGTTCAGCTCGCCGGAATTCACGAGCGTTCCGTCGCCGGTGTACGCCTCCTGCGAGATATCACCGCCCGCAATCACTTCCACGATCGGCAGGCCGAACGCGGTGGCGAACTCCCAGTCGCGCTGATCGTGACCGGGCACGGCCATGATCGCGCCCGTGCCGTACCCGGTGAGCACGTAGTCCGCGATGAACACCGGCAGCGACTGCCCGTTCACCGGGTTGACGGCGTAGGCGCCGACGAAGACGCCGGTCTTCTCCTTGCTCTCCTGCCGCTCGAGATCCGACTTCGCGGCGATCGACGCCCGGTAAGCGGCGACGGCCTCGGCCGGGGTGGCGGCGCCACCGGTCCAGCGCTCGTCGACCCCCTCCGGCCACGCACCGGCGACGATCTCGTCGACGAGCGCGTGCTCGGGCGCCAGCGTGACGTAGGTGGCACCGAACAGGGTGTCGGGGCGGGTGGTGAACACCTCGATGTCGCGGCCGGTCTCCGCATCGCCGGCGCCCCGCACCGCGAACTTCACCTGCGCTCCGTGCGAGCGCCCGATCCAGTTGCGCTGCATGGTCTTGACCTTCTCGGGCCAGTCCAGGTACTCGAGGTCGTCGATGAGACGGTCGGAGTAGGCGGTGATCCGCATCATCCACTGCTGCAGGTGCTTGCGGAACACCGGGAAGTTGCCGCGCTCGGAGCGGCCGTCGGCGGTGACCTCCTCGTTGGCCAGCACCGTGCCCAGACCCGGGCACCAGTTGACGAGGGAATCCGAGCGGTACACCAGCCGGTACTCGTCGAGGGCGGCGAGCCGCTCGGCCTTCGACAGCGACGCCCAGTCGCGTCCGTCCGCGAGCGTGCGGGTGCCGGCGTCGAGTTCGGCGGCGAGCTCGTCGATGCGGCGCGCCCGGTTCTGCTCCGGGTCGTACCAGGCGTTGTAGATCGTCAGGAAGATCCACTGGGTCCAGTGGTAGAAGTCGACGTCCGTCGTGGCGACCGAGCGCCGCTCGTCGTGGCCCAGCCCCAGCCGGCGCAGCTGCCGCTGCATGTTCTCGATGTTGGCCTCGGTCGTGGTGCGCGGGTGCGTGCCGGTCTGCACCGCGTACTGCTCGGCCGGCAGTCCGAACGCGTCGTAGCCGAGCGTGTGCAGGACGTTGTGCCCCAGCATGCGGTGGTACCGGGCGTAGACGTCGGTGGCGATGTAGCCGAGCGGATGCCCGACGTGCAGGCCGGACCCCGACGGGTAGGGGAACATGTCCTGCACGAACAGCTTGTCCTCGGGGACGTCGCCGGCGAGCGGGCCGACCGGATTCGGCGCGTTGAACGTGCCACGCTCGCGCCACTGATCCTGCCACCGCTGCTCGATCCGGCCGGCGAGATCGGCGGTGTATCGGTGCTGCGGGGTGGCGTCGGACGACGAGGTGGAGGGCTGCACAGGACGAGTCACGGTGGTCGCTATCTACTTGGCTGACGTCGGTTACCTCCGACCAGGGTAGAGCGTGGCCTGCCCCGGCCCGACCAGCGGCTGCGTCTCCCACGTATCCTCGAGGGGTGTTGATCGTCGCCCTCGTACTGTTCGTGCTCGCTCTCGTCGTCGCCGGGGTCGCCGTCGCGGGTCTGACCGGACGGCTGCCGCGCAACCGGTGGGCGGGTGTGCGTACCGCGGAGGCCCTGCGCGACGAGGAGACGTTCGCCCTGGCCAACAAGGTCGCGGCTCCCAGTCAGCTCGGTGCGGCGGGCCTGCTCGTCCTCGGCGGCGTGGGAGCGCTCACGCTCGACACGGTCCCAGGCCTGATCGCCGTCGTGGGTGCCGGTATCGCCGCCTTCTTCACCGCCGGTGTCGGCGGTTCCATCGGTGCCCGCGTCGCGGCAGCCAGCGCTCCGGCCGAGACCGCCGGCTGCGGCACGTCGTGCGGGGCGTGCAGCCTGCGCGGCGCCTGCGAGCCGACCGCCTGAGCGAACCCCCACCGCCCGGGCGCAGCGGCGGGCGCGACGTCACCGCCCGAGCGCAGGAATCTGCGGGAGGGTTCCCGAGCGCGCGTTCGGACGCGATACTGACAGGGTGACCCCGGCACTGGCCGGCGCCCGATTGAGGTCCACGATCCGCGATGCGGCCGCCGCGGCGACGGACTCGACCGAGTTCCGGGAGGTCGTCCTGGACGCGATCCGCGCCCGGGTGCCCTACGACGGTGTCTGCCTGGCCACCACCGATCCCGCGGTGCTGATCCCCACCGCGCTGACGACTCGCGGTTACGAGACCCCGCGGGTGTACGCGACGGCCCTGGAACTCGAGTACGGTCCCGATCCGGTGCCGAGCGGCTTCGGCTCGTTGCTGGGCCGGGCGGTCCCCATCCGCACGCTCCGGGAGGTGACGGGCGACCACGTGACGAGCAGCCGCCACTACGCCGACGTGCTCGCGCCGAGCGGCATGCACGACGAGGTGCGCATGCTCTTCCGCGGTCGCGACGGGGCGTGCTGGGGCGCGTGCACGATGGCCAGGCGACCGGGCTCGGAGTTCGCCGACGAGGAACTCGACACTCTGGGCGCCGTCCTCATCGACATCGGGGAAGGGTTGCGCACCACGTTGTTCCGCAGCAGCGCACATGCCCCGGCCCCGGGCCCGGACGGACCGGCGGTGGCGGTCGTCGGACCCGACGACGAGTTCGAGTCGATCACCGCCGCCGCCCTCGAGTACTTCGAACGACTCGGCTGGGGCCCGCCCGGCAATCCCGAAGCCGCTGCGCCCGCGGTATCGGCGGCACTGTGGCTGCGGCGTTCGGGGGCGGATGCCACGGTCCTGCGGGCCCGCACCCTCGACGGGGAATGGCTCGTGATCCGCGTCGGACGATTCGACAGCGAGCATCCGCCCCGGCGGGTGCTGATGACCGTGGAACGGGCGCAGCTCCCCGAGATCGTCACCCTGGTGGCGGCAGCACACGGACTGACCCGCCGCGAATCCGAGGTTCTCGCTTTGCTTCTCGCCGGCAGGACCCGTCACGAGATCGCCCGCGTGCTGGGCATCAGCCCGTACACCGTGCAGGACCATCTGAAGGCCGTGTTCGCCAAGACCGGCGTCAACAGCCGCGCGACCCTGGTCGCCAAGCTCGCACACACCGAGTACGTGCCCCGTCTGGGCACGCCCGTCGGCGCCGACGGCTTCTTCGAGCGGCCGCCGCGGCCGGCCCCGGTGAACTGACGCCGGCGCGCGGGGACCGCCTCACCCCCAGCGGCGTACACGCTGGTAGCGCGGGTTCCACCAGAAGCGGTGGACGAGCCGCAGGGGCATTGGCAGTTCACTCAGGACCAGACGAGCCTGCTCGGGCGTGGCGCCGTCGACGACGTACGGGCCGACCTGCGCGATCTCGCTGTAGGAGAGTTCCTTCACCGCCGCTGTGGACAGGGCGTGCCATTCCTGCGTGGTGATCACCTCCCGGATGAGGGGGAAAGCGTCGCGCTCCTCGTGCGCGAGGTGCGACCGCAGCAGTCCGACGAGGTCGTCGATGCGATGAGGCACCTGCTCCGGCCCGTGCTCCCGATCGTCGAACGCTTCCTCGAGCGCGGCGAGCGTCGGATCGATGAGAGAGTGCTCGGCCTCCATGTCGTCGAGCACCGCGAGATCGTCCGGCCGGTCGGCGAGCCTGCGGCGCATCAGCGGCCAGATGTGCGTGTCCTCGATCCGGTGATGGTGGTGCAGTTCCCGGCTGAAGCCGTGCCAGCCGACGAGCAGCGCGTCGTGGACCTCGTCGGTCTCGGTGCCGTAGGTCTGTGCCACGTTCGCCAGGCGTCCGACGTCGCGCCGGAAGGCCGCGTGCAGCAGCGTCATCACGACCATGTCGTCGTCGGTCAGGGCAGTGGATCCGGTGGTGGTCATGTCGGCCTCGATCCTGTCGTGCTCGAGTTCTCTCTACGAGCCTGCAACCCCGGGCTCCGGCCCTCAATCCCCCGTTCGAGGGGGTCGCCGGTGATGCCGTTTCCCTACGCTGGGGCCGTGACCACCCGCCGCGTGATCGACCCCGCCGGGGCCCTGTTCGGCCTGGGCCTGCCACTCGTCGCCGCCGCGGCGACACTGCTGCTGACTCGAATGTGGGAATCGCGGCTGCCCCCACGGATCGCCACGCACTGGTCCGGGTCCGGGCCGGACGGATTCTCGGACCCGGTCTCGTTCTCGTGGACGGTGGCGCTGGTGATCCTGCTGGTCGGCGGCGGCTGCAGCGCGATCGCGGCGCTGGCCCCCGCGATGCTGCTGATGCGCCGCTACATGCTGGTGCTCGGTCTCGGCGTGACCGGTCTGCTGTCCACCCTGGGTGCGACGGTGCTCGCGATCCAACTGGACACCCCGGCCGAACAGGCACAGCTGCCGATGTGGAGCATCGGCGCAGGCGTCGCGCTCGGCGTCGCCGTCGGGGTGTTCGGCGCGTCCCGGTTGCGGGATCACCGGGTCCGGCGGGCGGGGGGGGGCCC
>NZ_AJFC01000273.1:0-21620 GCF_000256505.1 Rhodococcus sp. P14
TCGAGCTGCCGATCGTCGAACAGGTCGGCACCGGGACGCGCACCACTGTGGCGCTGGCGGCGCTGGTGGTGGCACCGGCCGTCGTCGTGTGCGGCGCGGCGCGCAGCTGGTGGCCGCTGGCGATCTTCCTGCCGGTCGCCGTTCTCGTGCTGAGCCTGCTGCGGTTCCGCGTCGTCGTCGACGACACGGGCGTGCGGGTGCAGAACCTGGGAATGACGGCGGTGGACTACGACCTCGACGAGATCGTCGGCGCGCGGGTCGCGCACGTCCGCCCCTTCCAGGACTGGGGCGGGTGGGGACTGCGCGCCAAGGGGCGCGGTCGGTACGGCCTCGTCACGATCACGGGTCCCGCGCTGGTGCTCACCGTCGCCGGCGGGCAGGAGTTCACCGTCACCGCGGCGCAGGCGGAACGCATGGCCGGCGCGCTGAATGCGCTCGCCGACCGTCGCTGACCACCGGCCGGCGGATACCGCTTCCCGAACACGCCGCGAGTGCGTGGCCGATCCGGTCTAATGGGAGCGATTGCCGACGAGTACAGCGATTGCCGACGAGTACGGAGGCCGACGTGAGCCATCGGAAGCGGTTGCACCCGGACGGAGTCCTCGCACCGGCGTACACCGGGCGCATCGACAGCGAGCCGGTTCCGGCGCTGCGGCTGCCGGCGCACTCGATGGACCCGGCGGAGGCGTACCGGTACATCCACGACGAACTGATGCTCGACGGCAGTTCGCGGCTGAACCTCGCCACATTCGTCACCACGTGGATGGAGCCGCAGGCCGACGTGCTCATGGCCGAGACGTTCGACAAGAACCTCATCGACAAGGACGAATATCCGGCGACGTCGGCGATGGAGGAGCGCTGCGTGGCGATGGTCGCCGACCTGTTCCACGCACCGGGGTTGTCCGACGTCGACCCGGGTACGGCGACGGGCGTGTCCACGATCGGCTCGAGCGAGGCGGTGATGCTCGCCGGGCTGGCGCTCAAGTGGCGCTGGCGGGCCCGGCGGCAGGCGGCGGGAGAAGACACCGTACGCCCGAACCTGGTGCTGGGCAGCAACGTTCAGGTGGTGTGGGAGAAGTTCTGCCGCTACTTCGACGTGGAGGCGAAGTATCTGCCCATGGAACCCGGGCGGTACGTCGTCACCCCGGAACAGGTGCGAGAGGCGGTGGACGAGAACACGATCGGGGTGGTCGCGATTCTCGGCACAACGTACACCGGCGAGTTCGAGCCGGTCGCCGAGATCGCCGCCACGCTCGACGACGTGGCCACTTCGGGCGGTCCCGACGTGCCGCTGCACGTGGATGCGGCCAGCGGGGGATTCGTCGTGCCGTTCCTGCAGCCGAAACTGAAGTGGGACTTCCGGGTGCCGCGCGTGGTGTCGATCAACGTCAGCGGCCACAAGTACGGACTGACCTACCCGGGCATCGGATTCGTGGTGTGGCGCGACAAGGAACACCTGCCCGAGGAACTGGTCTTCCGGGTCAACTACCTCGGCGGCGACATGCCCACCTTCACCCTGAACTTCTCACGGCCGGGAAACCAGATCGTCGGCCAGTACTACAACTTCCTGCGGCTCGGCCGCGACGGGTATCGCCGGGTGATGGAGACGCTGCGCTCGACCGCGAGCCGCCTGGCCGAGCAGCTCGCCGGGCTGGAGGGGATGCGCGTGATCTCCGACGGTACCGCCATCCCGGTGATCGCATTCGAGCTGACCGGCGACCCGGGGTTCACCGTGTTCGACGTCTCGCACGAGCTGCGGGCGGGCGGCTGGCAGGTGCCCGCCTACACCATGCCGGCCGACGCCGAGGAGGTGGCGGTCCTGCGGATCGTGGTGCGGGAGGGGTTCAGCGCCGATCTCGCGCGGCAACTGTTCGCCGACATCGAACGGGTGTGTACCGAATTGCGCAAGGAGGGTCCGCTCCGGCACTCCAGCGAGCAGCACTTCGCGCACTGAGCTCCCACGTCACGCACCGAGCTCCCCCGTCACGCACCGAGCCCTCACTTCGCGCACCGAGGCCGGGAGCGTTCAGTTCCGCTCGACCTCGATGGGATGGGTGGCCAGCAGCGCGAGCGGCAGCGGCTGCCGGCGCAGCACCCGCGCCCACAGGTCGACCCGGGGCGGCCCGAGGATGTCCTGGGGGAGGGCGGAGATGACCATCCAGTCGTCGTTGTCGAGCTCGCCGTCGAGCTGCCCGGCGCTCCACCCGGCGTAGCCGGCGAAGATGCGGATGCCTTCGACGAGCGGGCCGATGACGGCCGGATCGGAGTCGAGGTCGATCATGACCACCCGCCCGTCGATCCGGCGCACCCCCGGCACCCCCTCGACCGAGACGCCGACGCGCAGCGTACCCAGGCACAGAGCCGAGTCCCGCCGGACGGGACCGCCGACGTAGAGCGCCTTGGGTGCGGCGCTGAGCTCCGTCCACTGCGGCAGCACGGCTTGGACCGCGGTGTCGCTGGTGCGGTTGAGTACCACGCCGAGACTGCCCACGTCCCCGTGCTCGATGATGTAGACGACTGTTCGCCGGAAAGTCGGCTCGACGAGATCGGTGGCCGACACGAGCAGCGTTCCGGGTCGGACGGCCGGTGTCGCCGGTGCCGTGCGGTCCTCGGGTTCGTCCTGATGCTGCGCCACCCCGACATCATCCCACCGTCGCCGACGCGGCGTGGCAGCAAGGCGGGGAGACGTTCAGGAGAGCCCGACGGTCTCGGCGAGCACCGCGAGGTGGTGGTCGAACAACCGCCCGGGTTCGGTGAAGGTGTCGGTGCCGTACTGGCCGAAGACCTCGAAGTTCACGGCCCCGAACAGGGCGGCCCAGACCAGCACACCGCGGGCGAGAACCACGTCGGGGACACCGGAACCGAGCGCGGCGCGGATCCGGCCGAGATCGGTGGTGAGGCCGTCCGGGACGGCGACGGTGGCCGGGACGCGGAGGGCGCCGGCGGCGTGGGCGTCGTCGAGGATGCGGACGAGCCGGACGACGACGCGGGTGCCCGGGCCCGTGGTCTGCTCCGCGGGAGCGTGGTAGCCGGGGACCGGACTGCCGAACAGCAGGGCGTAGCGCGCGGGTTCGCGTAGCGCCCAGGTGCGCACCGCGTGGCCGAGCACGCGGAACTGTTCGGCGTGGGCGTCGACGGCGACGTCGCCGAGCGCGTCGTCGACGGTGTCGGCGAGTTCGGTGTAGCCGTCGACGACGAGGAGGGTGAGCAGTTCGTCGCGGCTCGCGACGTAGCGGTACACCGCCGAGGAGACGACGCCGAGGTCGCGGGCGACGGCGCGCAGCGACAGGGCGGCGGCGCCGTGGGTGGCGAGATGTTCGCGGCCGATCCGCAGGATGTCGGCCATCGTCTGCTGCCGGGCGCGGGCGCGGGGGGTTCCGGTCATGTCGTTCACCCTGCCAGATTCGCGAGCACCGTCAACAAAAGTGAGCACTGCTCTTGACTTTCCCCGCCGAGGGGCGCACTGTTGTCTCGAACAGAGAGCAGCGCTCACATTTCGAAGGAGCTGGACACCATGTCGAATCTGCAGGTCGTCACCGGCGCCGGTCCCGTCGGCTGGACCGTCGCCGAACAACTCGCCGGCCGGGGCCACCGTGTCCGCGTCCTCACCCGGTCCGGCAGCGGTCCGGAGCATCCGCTCGTCGAGCGCCGCCGGGTCGACGTCTCCGATCCCGCCCTGCTCGGTCCCGCCCTCGAGGGTGCCGGTGCCGTGTACCACTGCATCCACGGCTCCGCCTACCGCGCCGACACCTGGGAACGCGAACTGCCGGCCGCGGAGAACGCCGTTCTCGAGGCGGCCGGCCGCACGGGCGCGGTCGTGGTCTTCCCCGAGAGCCTGTACTCGTACAGCGAACCCGACCGGGTCATGACCGAGGCGTCGCCGCGCGCGAGCACCACCGGCAAGCGGGGCGTGCGGGCGCGGTTGCTGGACCGCCGTGCCGAGAGCGACACCCGGACCGTCAGCGTGGTCGCGTCCGACTTCTTCGGACCCCACGCCCGCAACGCCCACGCCGGCGAGCGGATGGTGCCGACCGTCCTGGCCGGGCGCAGCCCCCGCGTACTCGGCTCACCCGACGTCCCGCACTCGTTCACATACGTGCCCGACCTGGCGGCCGCCATGATCGCGGCCGCGGCGAATCCGGCGGCGTGGAACCGGGTCCTGCACGCCCCCACCGGCCCGGCCGGCACCCAGCGCGAACTTGTCGCCGCGTTCGCCGCCGCCGCACAGATGCCGGCTCCGAAGGTGGGCACGATCCCCACCTGGCTGCTGCGCGCCGGCGCGCTGGTGAACCGCGACGCCCGCGAACTGACGGAGATGCTCTACCAGTTCACCGATCCGTTCGTCATGGACTCCACGTACAGCGAGGACCTGCTCGGCCTGCGCCCGACCCCGCTGCCCGAGGCCGCGGCCGCGACGGTGCGGTGGTGGCGCGAGCAGTGACGCTCACTTCCCGGTCTGCGACGCGGCCGCCCGCTCGTCGAGGTCGGCGAGCGTGATCGGGTGCCGCGGGGGCTCGTCGACGACGACGGTGCGGGTGACCCGGAGCCCGCCGTCGACATGCAGCAACTCCCCGCAGCGCAGGTCCGACCAGCCCGGATCCTCGTCCATGCGCTCGCTGGCGACCACGACCGCCGGCTGCCGCGCCAGGTGGCCCGACCGCACGCGGACCGTGCCGGCCTCGCTGGCGTGCTCGAGATGGCGGCCTCCGTGCGGGCCGCCGGCGGGACGCTCGAGGACGAACAGGTCGTGGGTGTCCGGATACCGCAGCGCCCACAGCTCCGTCGCGGTCGTCAGGACCACGTTCAATGCGTAGACGGGCAGATTCCCGGCGGCCCACCGGACGGCGGCCGTCAGGCCCGCACCGACGTCGCCGCCGTGCTCGTCGATGCGGCGGGTGACGAGCGCGAAGAACCGCTCCGAGTCCGTCTCGCCCGCCACCAGGTCGCGGTACGGGCCGAGTTCGGCCTCGAGCCGCGGCAGGTCGCCGAGGACCCCGTTGTGGGCGAACAGCCGCCCGCGCTGCTCGAACGGATGCGTGTTGCCCACGTCGAGGCCCCCGGTCGAGGCGAACCGGATGTGCGCGACGAACGTCTGCGACCGCCGCTCCTTCGCCTCGGTGGCGAACGCGCGGTCCTCGTACGCCGCCAGCGGTTGCTTCTCCACCACCGGGCGGCCGTCGTCGGCGAACGTCCCGAGCCCGGTGCCGTCGGGTTCACGCCGACTCTGACGGGCCAGCGAATCGGACGCATCGAGCAGCCAGAAGGTGGCGTGTACCCGGTGCGGCGCGGCGGTCAGCCCGAACAGTCGGCACATGGCGGTGTGTCCCCCCTTCCGGAAGTTGCCGGTTGCGCAGAGGGTAGGCCGGGGGACGTGGCGGGGGAGGCGGAACCGTCGCAGCGAGACGACCCGCGCCGGACGGATAGTGTCGGACCGATAGTGTCGGGCACTGTGCGGGAGTCGAGGCGGCAGGCGTGGCGCTCCACGGCGACGGCACTGCGCCGATCGCCCGGACTGGTCCGCCTGACGACCGTCCGCTTCGCCAGTCAGTTCGGCGACGGGCTGTTCCAGGCCGCGCTCGGTGGGGCGATCCTGTTCAACCCCGAGCGCCAGACCGATCCCGCCGCGATAGCGGCCGGATTCGCGGTGCTGCTGCTGCCGTACTCGGTGGTCGGACCGTTCGCCGGCGCCCTGCTCGACCGGTGGGACCGTCGCCTGGTGCTGGTCGTCGCCAACGTCCTGCGCGGCGTGCTCATCCTCGCGATGTCGGCGCTGCTCCTCACCGGTGGCGGTTCGACCCCGCTGTTGCTGCTCGCCCTCGCCGCCGTCGGTGTCAGTCGATTCGTGCTCGCCGGGATCTCGGCGTCCGTCCCGCATGTGGTGCGTCAATCCTGGCTGGTGCCGGTCAATTCCGTGCTCGCCACGGTGGGTTCGGGGATCTCCGCGGTCGGGGCCGGCGTCGCTGTCGCCACGATCGGTCTCGTGGGGGAGGGCGACTTCGGCTCCGGGGTGGCGGTGGCGCTCGGCGTCAGCGGATCCGTGGTCGCCGCGCTCGCCGCCGGCGGCTTCGCCCGTCACGCGCTCGGTCCCGACCGGGCCGTGCCGCGCCACCCGATCCGCGCCGTCGCCGCCGGCCTGCACACCGGCGCCACGGCGGTGTGGGAGGCGCCCGGCGTCACCGTCGCGATGATCGGCATCGGCGCGCACCGCGTCGTCTTCGGCATCGACACGCTCATCATGGTGCTGGTGCTGCGCGACGCCGACGGTGCCGCGCTGCCGGGCGGGCTCGTCGGATTCGGTGTCGCCGTCGGCGCCACCGCCGCCGGGATGCTCGTCGCGGCAGTCGCCGCCCCGCTCGTCATCCCACGCCTCGGCCGGCCCCGCACCGTCGTCACGGCACTGACGTGTGCGGGCATCGTCCAGATCGTCCTGGTCACCGGCTTCGACGAGACGGCATTGCTCGTCGCCGCGTTCCTGCTGGGTCTCGTCGGTCAGACCGTCAAGCTCACCGGAGATGCCGCGATGCAGATCGAGATCGACGACGCCCGGCGCGGACAGGTGTTCGCCCTGCAGGACACCGTGTTCAACATGGCGTTCCTCATGGCGATCGTCGCGGCGGCCCTGATCGTCGCGCCGGACGGCCGCAGCCCGGGGCTCGCCCTCGCCGGAGTGGCGGTGTATGCCGGCGGGCTCGTCGCGGCGACGGCGGTTCGCCGGTTGCGCATGTGAGCCTGCGCGGTTTCGGGCGCCGGATTTGTTAGGTTCGCGGGGCATTTTCCCGACCGTCCCGGAGGAGAACGCCATGGCACGCAGGCACCGCACACCGCTGTCGGCGCTCGCCCTGGTCTCGTTGGCGCTGCCGCTGCTCGCGCTGCCCGGCCACGCCTCGGCCGCCCCGCCGGTCAACTCGTGCGGGGAAGAGGGCTTCGACCCGGCTGTGGAGCCGCCGGACCCCGGCGCGCCGCAGCTGCCGCGGATCGACATCCCGCCCGTCGTGAAGATCCCCCTGCCGTATCCCGAGATCGTGCCGGTCCCGGTTCCCGGACCGGAGCCCGACGTCACCCGCGTGCCGCAGGAACCCTTACCCGCCGATCCGTGTGCCGACCCGTGCCCGGTTCCGGGCCTCGCGCCGGACGCTCCCGATGCCCTCTCGAGCGGCTCGAGCGGCTCGAGTGGGTCCGCAGGCTCGAGCGGCTCCACAGGCTCGAGCGGATCCTCGAGTTTCCTGCCTCGCGTCGAACTGGATCCGCAGCCGGAGACGATCCCGATCCCCGTGCCCGGCCCGCCGGGTGCACCCGTCCCACCGGCCCCGCCTCGGGAAGATCCGCCGTTCGAGCCGGGCACGGTCACCGCCCGCCCGCCCGCGCCCGTCGTCGGCGACGTCGAGCTGATTTCCCAGCTCACCGGTCCCGGCTCGGAGAATCGCACCGACGCGCGCTGGGCCGTGCACGGCACCGATCTCGGCATCGCGTGGGAGACGCGCCCCGGGGAGGTGGCCCTCGCCTTCGGCGACACGTTCGGTGCGCAGTGGTCCCCGCCGGGCGGGGCCGGCGGCGACTGGCGCAGCAACGTGCTGGCGTTCAGCCGCGACGCGGACCTGTCGGACGGCCTCACCATCGACGCGATGGTGCAGGACAGCCCGTGCCACGCCGCGGAGATCCTCGACGCCCGGCATGTGAAGAACTTCGAGACCACCGTCATCCCCACGTCCGGTTTCGCGATCGGCGACCGGCAGTACCTGAGTTACATGTCCGTGCGACGGTGGAGCGTCGGGCCGGGCATGTGGTACACGAACCACGGCGGCATCGCCTACTCCGACGACCACGGACAGACGTGGGTGAAGGATCCACATGCTCGCTGGGACAACGTGTTCGGGCTGGGCCGGTTCCAGGTCGCGACGATGGTGCCGCACGGTGACCACGTCTACATGTTCGGCACCCCGAACGGCCGCATCGGGTCGGTGGGCCTGGCCCGCGTGCCGGTCGACGACGTGCTCAACCCTTCCGCATACCAGTACTGGGTACACGACAGCTGGATGCCGGTCTTCGAGCAGCTCGCCACCCCGCTCGCCGACGGCGCGGCGAGCGAGCTGTCGGTGCGGTTCGACGCCGCGCGAGACCGCTGGCAGATGAGCTACCTGGATCCGATCGCCGGCAACATCGTGCTGCGCGAGTCGGATTCACCTCAGGGCCACTGGTCGGATGCCGCGCCGCTGGTGCGGACGGCCGACTACCCGAAGGCCTACGGCGGCTTCATGCATCCCTGGTCCGACGGCCGGGACCTGTACTTCACCGTGTCGGAGTGGGACAGCTACAACGTCTACCTGATGCGCGCTCGCCTGGGTTGAATCCGGCTGCGCCGCAGCGGATCCGAGCGAGTGTACCGTTCACCTCGCGGCCCGACGGAGCGATGCGTTCGCTCGGTCAGCGGGCGGCGTGGATGCGGACTTCGGTGGCCTTGACGACGAACCACACCGCCGCGCCAGGTGCGAGTGCGAGATCGGCGGCTGCGGACGTGGTGACCTCTGCGGTCATCCCGGACTCGGCGGCGCGGACGAGGACGGTGGCACCGCGGACCTCGAGTTCCCCGACGACGACGGCGAACGAGTTGCGGGGACTGCCGTGCGGCTCGTCGGGATAGACCGCGACGGCCGCGGGGGCGAACACCGCGACCGCCGAATCCCCCGGAGCGCAGTCGTCGTCGGGCACCCCCCGCACCCGGCCGACGACGGTGTCGACGCCGTCCGCGGTGAGGGTGCCGGCGAGCAGGTTCAGTCCCGCGATGCGAGCCGCGAACGCGCTGCGCGGCCGGGACAGCACGTCGCGCACCGTGCCTGCCTCGACGATCCGGCCCCCGTCGACGACGACGGCACGATCCGCGAGGGCGAGGGCGTCGAGCGGGTCGTGGGTGACCACGAGTGCCGTGCGCCCGGCGTCCTTCAGGACCGTGCGCAGCAGCGACCGCACGGCCGGGGCGGCCGTCACGTCGAGGGCCGCCATCGGTTCGTCGAGCAGCAGCAGCCGGGGGTCGGCGGCCAGCGCACGGGCGATCGCGACGCGCTGGGCCTGACCGCCCGAGAGCTGCCGCGGTTTCCGGTCGGCGAGGTCCGTCGCGCCGACGGCGGCGAGGTGCCGCCACGCCGCCGCGCGGGCGGCCGATCGGCCGCGTCCCGCACTGCGGGGAGCGAATGCGACGTTGTCGAGGACGCTCAGGTGCGGGAACAGCAGCGGCTGCTGGGCGAGCAGCGCCACCGCGCGGCGGTGCGGCGGCACCGCCACCCCCGTCGCCGTGTCGGTGAGAACCCGCCCGTCGACCTCGACGCGGCCGTCGTCGGGCTGCAGCAACCCCGCGATCACGTTCAACGCGGTCGACTTCCCGGCACCGTTGGGCCCCAGGACGGCGAGCACGCTGCCGGACTCCGCGGCGACCGCGAGGTCGACGTCGCGGGACTCGACCCGGGCCCGCAGTTGCAGTCCGGTCACGGCCCACCCGCTGCCCGTCGCCCCCGCACGGCGACGACGATCACGAGCGCGACCACGACGAGCAGCAGCGACAACGCCACCGCGGCGTCGGCGTCGGTCTCCCGCTGGAGGTAGATCTCGAGCGGCAACGTGCGGGTGACACCCTGGAGGCTGCCGGCGAAGGTGAGGGTGGCGCCGAACTCTCCGAGCGCCCGCGCGAAGGCGAGGACGGTGCCGGACGCGAGTCCCGGCAGCACGAGGGGGAGGGTGACGCGGCGGAAGACCGTGGTCGGGCGTGCCCCCAGCGTTGCGGCGACCGCCTCGTACCGGGTGCCGGCGGTGCGCAGGGCGCCCTCGAGACTGATCACCAGGAACGGTAACGCGACGAACGTCTGCGCGAGGACCACTGCCGTGGTGGAGAACGCGATACGGATTCCGAGCAGTTCGAGGTACTCGCCGAGCAGTCCCCGGCGACCGAAGGTGTACAGCAGCGCGATGCCGCCGACGACGGGCGGCAGCACGAGTGGCAGCAGCACGAGCGAGCGCAGCACCGGAAGCCCGCGAAAGGTGCTGCGCGCGAGCACGGTCGCCATCGGCACGCCCAGCAGGACGCACAGCACCGTGGCGGCACCCGCGGTCCGCATGCTCAGGGCCAGGGCCTGCAGGGACGCCTCGGAGGTCACCAGATCCGGGAAGTGCCGCCAGTCGACGGCGAGGATCAGCGACAGCAGCGGCACGGCGACGAACAGTCCCCCGACGAGCGCGGGGACGTAGATCCACGCCGGCAGCCCCGCCGGACGGACGCGCGTCACGGGCCCGCGAACCCGTGCTCGGCCAGGATCCGTCGCCCGTCGGGCCCGGTGACGTGCGCGACGAACGCCGCCGCGGGATCCGCCGCCTCTGCGAGGACGGCGACGGGGTAGGTGTTGACGGCCGCGGCGGACTCGGGGAACGGCACGGGGGTCACGGCGTCCCCGGCCTGTCGGGCGTCGGTGACGTACACCAGCCCGGCGTCGGCCTGGCCGCTGGTCACCTTGCCGAGGACGTCCGTCACCGACGACTCCTCGCTGACCGGAGCGAGGTCGACCCCCGTGGCCTGCTCGATGCGGGCCGACGCCGCGCCGCACGGCACCTGCGGCGCACACACGACGACGTCGGCTCCGGGCCGGCCCAGGTCCGCGAAACCGGTGATGCCGAGCGGGTTGCCCGGCTCGGTGACGATGGTGAGGGTGTTGGCCGCGAAGGCCACGGGATCGCCCGCGACGACACCGGCGTCGACGGCCCTGGTCATGTTGGCGGCGTCGGCGGTGGCGAGGACGTCCGCCTCGGCACCCTGCGACAGGCGGGCGACGAGGTCCGACGAGCCCGCGAAGTCGAACACGACGCGGGTGCCCGGATTGCGGGCCTCGAAGTCCGCGCCGATCTCGCGGAAGGGCGCCTGCAGCGACGCGGCCGCGTACACCGTGAGCTCACCCGCGGCCCCGGACGGTGACGCCGGGGCGCCGCCGGTCCCCCCGGCGCATCCGGCGAGTGCGAGCGCGGCGACGCCAACTGCGAGAGCGCGTTTCACGATGTCCCTCCGGGGGTCTCGACGATGACGGTCGTGGCCTTGACGACGGCGACCGCGAGGCTGCCCGGTTCGAGGCCGAGTTCCCGGACGGCCTCGCTGCTCATCAGCGAGACGACGCGGTGCGGGCCGCACTGCATCTCCACCTGCGCCATGACGGTGTCCGCGACCACCCGGGTCACGATCCCTGCGAACCGGTTGCGGGCGGAGCTGCCCACGCCGAGCAGATCGGGCGCCTCGTCCGCCTGGCGCCGGGCGAACTCGGCGAGGTCGGCTCCCTCGACGATCTTGCGCCCGGCCCCGTCCTTGCCGGCCGGCAGGGCGCCCTGGTCGATCCACCGCCGGACGGTGTCGTCGCTGACGCCGAGCAGCCGGGCGGCTTCCTTGATGCGAATCTGCGTCACGATTCAGACATTACTTCCGCATCTGCGGACCTATCAATCGATGGAGTAACGAATCTGCGGATCAGTACACGTCGCGCACGTA
Source organism: Rhodococcus sp. P14 (assembly GCF_000256505.1). Taxonomy (NCBI): domain Bacteria; kingdom Bacillati; phylum Actinomycetota; class Actinomycetes; order Mycobacteriales; family Nocardiaceae; genus Rhodococcus; species Rhodococcus sp. P14. Next base: position 11,513 of record NZ_AJFC01000273.1, read on the forward strand.
GCGCTTCTCCGCGGCGAGCTGCTCGACGTACGACTCGGCGTCCATCTCGCCGAGCCGGCCGTGCACCTGCACCACCTCGCGCAGCGTCTCGTCGACGTCCTTCGCCATCCGGCTCGCGTCGCCGCACACGTAGAAGTGGGCGCCCTCCTGCAACCACTTCCACAGCTGCGCTCCGTGCTCGCGCATCCGGTCCTGCACGTAGATCTTCTGTCGCTGGTCGCGGGAGAAGGCGAGATCGAGCCGGGTCAGGAAGCCGTCGGCGTGCATCGCCTCGATCTCGTCTCGGTACAGGTAGTCGGTCGACGACCGCTGATCGCCGAAGAACAGCCAGTTCCGGCCGGTGTGGCCCAGCTCGCGGCGATCGTGCAGGAAGGCGCGAAACGGCGCGATACCGGTACCGGGTCCGACCATGATCATCGGGGTGTCCGGTGTCCGGGGTGGCCGGAAATGGTTGCTGCGCTGGACGAAGATGGGAATGTCGACTCCGTGACTGTGGTCGGCGAGGAAGCTCGAGCACACCCCCGCCCGGGCGATGCCCTCGTAGTTGTACCGCACCACCGAGACGGTCAGCTGCACCTCGCGGGGGTTGGTCCGCGGGCTCGACGAGATCGAGTACAAGCGGGGCTGCAACCGCTTGAGCACGGGCAGCCATTCCGCGATCGGCGCCTTGAACGGATACGCCGCGATCACGTCCATCGCCTGCTTGCCCCACAACCACCGTTGCAACTCGATCTTGTTGCCCGGCCGCAGCAGCTTCGCCAGTTCCGCGCTCTGGGTCTGCTCGTGGACGAACCGCAGCAGCTCGGGGGTCACGCGAGTGATCTCGAGGTGCCGGGTCACGGCCTCGCGCAGCGGAATGGTCGGCAGATCGGGGAATTCCACGGGTGTTTCCGGATCGAGCGCGGTGACCTGGAGCCACTCGTCGACCGCCTCGGGTCCGTTGGTGGGCATCACGCCCAGCGCGTCGCCCGCCTCGTACACGAAATCCGGGTCGTACAACTCGAATCCGAACTGGCGCACATCCTTCGACGAGCCGGACCCGCTGAGCGGCACGTTCCGGGTCAGGCGCGTGACGAGCGGCGCCTTCCGGCTGTAGGCGGGTTCGGACTTCGCCGGCGGTCCCGGCGCGGACGGAGCCGGCACGGCCCCGTCGAGACGCACGAGTTGCTCGACCGTGGCGAGCCATTCGCCGGCCGGTCCCTCGTAGTCGGGTTCGCAGTCCACCCGCTGCGTGAGCCGGGTGGCTCCGAGTTCGGCGAGGCGCTCGTCGATGCGGCGGCCGTGGCCGCAGAAGTCGTCGTAGCTCGAGTCGCCGAACGCCAGCACGGCGTAGCGGGTGTCGGGGAGGCGGGGTGTGTCGTCCCGGTCGAGCGCGTTCCAGAACGCGGTGCCGTTGTCCGGGGCGTCGCCGTCGCCGAACGTGCTGGTGACGACGAGCAGATCGCGCACCCCGGTCAGCGTGGACACGTCGACGTCGTCCATCCCGGTCAGGGTGACGGGCCTGCCCGCGGCGCGCAGCCGCTCGGCGCACAACCGGGCGAACTCCTCGGCATTGCCGGTCTGCGAGGCCCACACCACCACCACCGGCGCCACCCCGTCGGACTCGTCGCGGTCCTGCGCGGTGTGCGAGAAGTGGCCCGCCAGCATCCCGTCCACCCAGGCGCGGGTGGCGGCCGGCAGCGGAGCGGACGCCGGGAGCACGGGGACACCCGCCTGCCCGGACTCCCGGAATCCCGCCAGAAATCCGGTCAGATAGTGTTTTTCGAGTTCGTCGAGTACCGGCCGCGCCGTGTCGGCCAGTCCGAGCGCGGAGGCGAGACGGTCCGCCGGCGCGTCGTCCCCGGCCGCCGTCGCCACCTTCGTCAGCGACACCGCGCACACCTTGAACTCCGGCTGCAGCGACGCGGGATCGACGGCGTCGTTGGTGACCGCGTTGACCGCCAGGTACTCCCCGAACATGTCGTTCCAGTGGAACGGGGCGAAGCAGCATCCCGGCCGGACCCGGTCGGTGACCACGGCCGGCAGCACCGCCCGGCCGCGGCGGGACGCGACCTCCACCTGGTCGCCGTCCGATATCGAGAGCCTCTGCGCGTCGGCAGGATTGATCTCGACGAAGGGTCCGGGGTTCAGCTTGGTGAGCTTGGCGACCTTCCCCGTCTTGGTGAGGGTGTGCCACTGGTGCTGGACGCGGCCGGTGTTGAGCACGACGGGGAAGTCGTCGTCGGGCATCTCGGCCGGCAGCATGTGGGGGCGGGGATGGAACACGGCCCGGCCGCTGGCGGTGGCGAACCGCAGCCGGGGGAGGGAGCCGTCCCCGGACCTCAGCAGGGTCTGGCTCACGCCGTCGTTCAGATAGCGGATCGGGTTCCGGTCGGTCGCGCCCTCGGGCGGGCACGGCCACTGCACGGGGGTCTCGCGCAGCCGGTCGTAGCTGATTCCGCGCAGGTCGTATCCGGTCTTCGGGTTCCGGAAGCGCCTGATCTCCTCGAAGATCTCCTCGGAGCACGAGTAGGTGAACGCCTCGGCGTAGCCCATCGCGCAGGCGACGCGCGCGATGATCTGCCAGTCTGGCAGGGCCTGCCCGACCGGGTCGATCGCCTGTCGCAACAGCGTCAGGTTGCGCTCGGAGTTGACCATCACCCCCTCCGACTCCGCCCACAGCGCTCCCGGTAGCAGGATGTCGGCGTACGCGGTGGTCTCGGTCTCGAGGAAGACGTCCTGTGCGACGACGACCTCCGCCCGCTCGAGCGCTTCGACGACGGTGCGTCGATTGGCTACGGACGCAACCGGATTGGTGCAGATGATCCAGCAGGCCCGGATGTCACCGGCGGCCATCTGCTCGAACATGTCGATCGTGCCCTTGCCGACGGTGGTGGGGATGGCACCGGCCGGCAGCCCCCACTGCTGTTCGACGAAGGCTCGCTCGGCGTCGTCGAGAACGGACCGCTGCCCCGGCAGACCGGGTCCCATGTACCCCATCTCGCGCCCGCCCATGGCGTTGGGCTGACCGGTGAGCGAGAAGGGGCCGCTGCCGGTGCGGCAGATCGCGCCGGTGGCCAGGTGCAGGTTGCAGATCGCATTGGTGTTCCAGGTGCCGTGCGTGCTCTGGTTCAGGCCCATCGTCCAGCACGACATCCAGTTGCCCGCCTCGCCGATCCACCGCGCGGCCGTGCGGATGTCGTCCTCGGCCAGTCCGGTGATCTCCGCGACCCGCTCGGGTGTGTAGTCCCCGAGGAAGGCCGTCATGGCCTCCCAGCCTTCGGTGAACTCCGCCACGAAGGCCCGGTCGACGTGCCCGTTCTCGACGATCAGGTGCAACAGGCCGTTGAGCAGCGCCAGATCGGTCCCGGGCGCGATCTGCAGGAACAGGTCCGCCTTCTCCGCGGTGGGGGTGCGCCGGGGGTCGACGACGACGAGTCTGGCACCGGCCTTGACCCGGTTCATCATCCTGAGGAAGAGGATGGGATGGCAGTCGGCCATGTTCGCGCCGCTGACGAAGAACAGGTCGGCGTGGTCGAAGTCCTGGTAGGAGCCGGGCGGGCCGTCCGCGCCGAGCGACTGCTTGTAGCCGGTGCCGGCGCCGGCCATGCACAACCGGGAGTTGGACTCGATGTTGTTGGTACCGACGAATCCCTTCGCGAGCTTGGTCACCAGGTACTGCGCCTCGAGCGACATCTGTCCGGAGACGTAGAAGGACAGGGCGTCGGGGCCGTGCTCGTCGAGCACCCCCCGCAACCGGCGGGCGGTGTCGGCGATCGCGGCGTCGACGTCCACGGGCACCGGGGTGGCCCCGCGTTCGGTGCGACGGTACGCGGTCTCCATGCGTCCGCCGGCGGCCATCATCTCCGCGCTGGTCGCCCCCTTCGTGCAGAGGCGCCCGAAGTTGGTGGGGTGGTCCTTGTCGCCGTACGCGTCGAGCACGCGGCGGGCACCGCTCGCGGGATCGAGGCCGACCTCGAGCACCATGCCGCAGCCCACGCCGCAGTATGAGCAGGCGGTCTTGACCTTCGTGATCTCGCCCTGCATCGAACCGCTCCTCACCTGGGTCGGCCACGTTCCTCCGGCCGGGTCTCATGCTCCCGACCCCGTGTTTCGTGGGCATTAACCGTGGTGAGTCCCCGGTGACATCTGGCTCACGATTCGCCGTCCGGACCGGTGAGAGGGTGCGCGCGCACTCCGAACGCGCGGCATCCCGCCGGCTGACAGAGCCGGCGGGATGCCGCCCCAGGTGTGGAGGATCGGCCGGGGAAGGCCGATCCTCGAGGATCAGGTGAGGTCGAACCGGTCGAGGTTCATCACCTTGTTCCATGCCGCGACGAAGTCCTGGACGAACTTCTGCTGCGCGTCGGCGCTGCCGTAGACCTCGGCGATTCCACGCAACTGCGAGTTCGAACCGAAGACCAGGTCGACGGCCGTGGCTGTCCACCTGACCTCACCCGAGGCCCGGTCGCGGCCCTCGTAGACGTTCTCGGTCGACTCGGAGACCTTCCACTCCGTGCGCATGTCAAGCAGGTTCACGAAGAAGTCGGTGGTCAGTGCCTCGGGCCGATCGGTGAACACGCCGTGGGCGGATTGCCCGAAGTTGGCGTTCAGGGCCCGGAGTCCGCCGACGAGCACCGTCATCTCCGGAGCGGTCAGCGTCAACAGGTTCGCCCGGTCCAGCAGCAACCGTTCCGGCGGCTGCTTCTCACCGTCGCGCAGGTAGTTGCGGAACCCGTCGGCCCGGGGCTCGAGTACGGCGAACGACTCCGTATCGGTCTGTTCCTGCGAGGCATCGGTGCGGCCCGGCGAGAACGGGACCGTGATCTCTACACCGGCGTTCTTCGCCGCCTGTTCGACTGCGGCGCAGCCGGCCAGGACGATCAGATCGGCGAGCGAGACCTTCTTCGCGGACTGACCGCTGTCGAAGTCCTGCCGGATCTGCTCGAGGGCCTGCAGTACCTCGGCCACCCGGCCGGGTTCGTTGATCTCCCAGTTCTTCTGCGGCTCGAGGCGGATGCGGGCACCGTTGGCCCCGCCGCGCTTGTCGGTGCCACGGAAGCTCGCCGCCGACGCCCACGCGGTGGCGACCAGCTGCGGGATGGACAGTCCCGACTCGAGGATCTTGGTCTTCAGGGCGGCGATGTCGTCCGCGCCGATCAGTTCGTGATCGACCGCGGGAACCGGGTCCTGCCACAGCTGCGCCTCGGGGACCCACGGGCCGAGGTAGCGCGTGACCGGCCCCATGTCGCGATGCAGCAGCTTGTACCAGGCCTTGGCGAACTCCTCCTCGAACTCCTTCGGGTTGTCCAGCCAGCGACGAGTGATCGGCCCGTAGATCGGGTCGAACCGCAGCGACAGATCCGTGGTCAGCATCACCGGTGTGTGACGCTTGGACGCATCGTGGGCGTCGGGGACGGCGTCGGCGGCGGCCCCGTCCTTCGGGATCCACTGCCACGCGCCGGCGGGGCTCTTGGTCTTCTCCCACTCGTAGCCGTACAGGGTTTCGAGGTAGGTGTTGTCCCACTGCCGCGGGGTGGGGGTCCAGGCACCCTCGAGCCCGCTGGTGATCGCGTCCCCGCCGACGCCGGTGCCGTAGGAGTTCTTCCAGCCCAGGCCCATCTGCTCGATGGGGGCGGCCTCGGGCTCGGGACCGACGTGGTCGGCGGTCGCGGCACCGTGGGTCTTGCCGATGGTGTGCCCGCCCGCGATGAGTGCCGCCGTCTCGATGTCGTTCATCGCCATCCGGCCGAACGTCTCCCGGATGTCGATGGCCGCGGCGAGCGGATCCGGATTACCGTTGGGCCCTTCGGGATTGACGTAGATCAACCCCATCTGCACGGCGCCGAGCGGGCCGGACAGTTCCCGCTCGCCGCTGTACCGCTCGTCCCCGAGCCAGGTGTCCTCGGGGCCCCAGAACACCTCGTCGGGCTCCCAGATGTCCTCGCGGCCGAAGGCGAAACCGAACGTCTCGAATCCCATGGATTCGTACGCGCAGTTGCCGGCGAAGATCAGCAGATCCGCCCAGGAGAGCTTGCGGCCGTACTTCTGCTTGATCGGCCACAGCAGCCGGCGCGCCTTGTCGAGGCTCGCGTTGTCGGGCCAGCTGTTGAGGGGAGCGAAGCGCTGGGCGCCCTTGCCGCCACCGCCCCGGCCGTCGGCGATGCGGTACGTGCCCGCGGCATGCCAGCTCATCCGGATGAACAGCGGGCCGTAGTGGCCGTAGTCGGCCGGCCACCACGGCTGCGACGTCGTCATCAGGGCGAAGATGTCCTGTTTGAGGGCCTCGACGTCGAGGCTTGCGAACTCGTCGGCGTAGTTGTAGTCCGGTCCCATCGGATTGGACAGGGGCGAATGCTGGTGGAGGACCTGCAGATCCAGCTGGTTGGGCCACCAGTCCCGGTTGGTCCTGGGCCGATGCGGTTTCGGCTCGGGAGACGGGATTACCGGATTTTCGCTTTCACTGTTGGACACGTCGGCCCTTCCTTCCGGATGCGGTGAATCTGACGGTGATCACGGATGTGACCGCGAAGCGTGAGCTGCCGAGCAGTCGGGGCACGTGCCCCAGTAGATGACCTCCGCCTCGTCGACGTGGAAGCCGCTGTGGTCGGACGCCGTCAGACAGGGCGCCTCGCCGACGGCACAGTCGACGTCGACGATGGCCCCACAGGACCGGCAGACGAGGTGGTGGTGGTTGTCCCCGACCCGCGACTCGTAGCGGGCGACGGAACCGGACGGCTGGATCCGCCGCACCAGACCTGCACCGGTCAGGGCGTGCAGCACGTCGTACACGGTCTGCCGGGACACGTCCGGCAGACCGGTGCGCACGGCCCCGAAGATCGTCTCCGTGTCGGCGTGCGGGTGCTCGTGCACCGCCTCCAGCACTGCGATCCGGGGCCGGGTCACCCGCAGCTCCGCCGTACGCAATTGCTCCACGAATTCCTGCGTCGAGGGCACGGGGATACTATGACGCACTTTTCTGGAATGAGTCATGACTTTGACGCAATCGCAGCATGATCAGAATTCGCGCGTATGCCCGGGGCGGCCGCGGCTCCCCGGCCGCTAGGACTTCGGTTGCTGCGACCACCACTTCAACAGCTCGGCCTCGGCCTCGTCGCGATCGAGGGGTCCACGGTCGAGCCGCAGCTCCTTGAGGAACTTCCACGCCTGCCCCACCTGCGGGCCGGGCTTCAGGCCGAGCAGTTCCATGATGGCGTTGCCGTCGAGGTCGGGCCGGACCTTCGCCAGGTCCTCCTGCTCGGCGATGCGCTCGATGCGCGTCTCGAGATCGTCGTAGGTGGCCTGCAGCGCCGCGGCCCGACGCTTGTTGCGGGTGGTGCAGTCCGCCCGGACCAGCTTGTGCAGCCGGGGCAGCAGGTCACCGGCGTCGTGCACGTAGCGACGGACCGCCGAATCCGTCCACTGGCCCTTGCCGTAGCCGTGGAACCGCAGGTGCAGGAACACGAGCTGACCGACGTCGTCGATCATCTGCTTGGAGTACTTCAGGGCCCGCATCCGTTTGCGGACGAGCTTGGCGCCGACGACCTCGTGGTGGTGGAAGCTGACGCCGCCGCCCGGCTCGTTGCGCTTCGTCGCGGGCTTGCCGATGTCGTGCAGCAGGGCCGCCCAGCGCAGCACGAGGTCGGGGTCGCCGTCCTCGAGGTCGATGGCCTGCCGGAGCACGGTCAGCGAATGCCAGTACACGTCCTTGTGCTGATGGTGCTCGTCGATCTCGAGCTTCATCGCGGGGATCTCCGGGATCACTCGCTCGGCGAGGCCCGTCTCGACCATGATGTCGATGCCCTCGATGGGGTAGTCACCGAGGATCAGCTTGTCGAGTTCGGCCTGCACCCGCTCGGCGCTGATCCGCAGGATCTCGTCGGCCATGGCCACGATCGCGTCGTGCACGCGTTCGGCCAGCCCGAACCCCAGCTGGGAGACGAACCGCGCCGCGCGCAGCATCCGCAGCGGGTCGTCGTGGAACGACTCGCTCGGCAGCGCGGGCGTGTCGATGACCCCGGCGAGCAGGGCATCCATTCCGCCGAGCGGATCGACGAAGTCCTCCGCGCCGGTCGGGCCGATCCGCACGGCCATCGCGTTGACGGTGAAGTCGCGCCGGACGAGGTCGTCCTCGAGGCGGGTGCCGTACTCGACGATCGGATGGCGGGTGACGCGGTCGTACGCGTCGCTGCGGAACGTGGTGATCTCGATCTGCTCCGGTCCCTTGACCGCGCTGATCGTGCCGAAGTCGATGCCGGTGTCCCACTGGTGGTCGGCCCAGCCGCGCAGCAGCGCCTGCACCTGCTCGGGCCGCGCATCGGTGGTGAAGTCGAGATCGGTCCCGAGGCGACCGAGGACCGCGTCCCGGACGCTCCCTCCCACCAGGTAGAGCTCGTGACCGGCGGCGGTGAAGCGCGCACCGAGCGGCGCCAGGATGTCCGACAGCGCACGCAGCGTCGCGTCGGCCCCGGCGAGCAGTCGGGCGCGCCGCTCGGTGTCGGTGGAGGGAGAGTTCACGTCTTCGAACCTTACCGAGGTGGCCGAACGCACCGGTGCGCGCTCCGGACGTGCCTGGTTGAACCGCCGGGCGCGTCCCGCCAACTAGTATCGATGGGGTGTCGCCCGCAGAACGTGCCAACCGCAACCGCCGCACCTCGCGGCGGCGTGGCGCGGGCGCCAAGTCCGGTGGCCGGTCCACCTCCGACACGTCGAAGCCTCACCTGCGCACGGTCCGCGAGACCTCGGCCGGGGGACTGGTGGTCGACGGCCTCGGCGGACCCCCCGAGAAACTGTGCGCGGCGTTGATCGGACGCACCGACCGTCGGGGCCGGCTGCTGTGGTCGCTGCCGAAGGGACACATCGAGAAGGGTGAGACCGCCGAGCAGACGGCGATGCGCGAGGTCCACGAGGAGACCGGCATCCACGGCACCGTCCTCGCCACCCTCGGCAGCATCGACTACTGGTTCGTCACCGAGGGCCGGCGCGTCCACAAGACCGTGCACCACTACCTGCTGCGCTACCTGGACGGCGAGCTCTCCGACGCCGACGTCGAGGTCACCGAGGTGGCCTGGGTCCCGCTGCCGGAGCTGCGCTCGCGCCTGGCGTACGCGGACGAGCGCAGGCTCGCCGACGTCGCCGACCAGTTGATCGCCGAGATGGATCCGTCGATGCTGCTCGGACCCGGCGGACCGGAGGCCCGTCTCGGATGACGTCGGCAGCTCGCCGGGCCGCGGCGGCCGTTCTCGCCGTGCTCGCGCTCGTCCTGACGACGGCGGGCGTGTCCGTCGCCCAGCCGCGCAGCGACGGGTCCGACGCGCCGCGCTTCCTCGAACTGCGCATCGACTCGGTGACGCCGACGACGGTGTCCACCAGCAGCGAGCCGGTGGTGACGGTGACCGGCACGCTCGAGAACGTCGGGGACCGCGACGTCGAGGACATCGCCGTGCGGCTGCAGCGTGCCCCGGCGGTCGGCTCCGCCGAGGAGCTGCGCACCGCGTTGACCTGGGATCAGACCGCCTACGACCGCACGGGTCCGTTCGAATCGGTCGCCGACGTCCTCGAGCGGGGTGAGCAGCGGCAGTTCCGTCTCGAACTGGCGCTGCGCTCGGCGCAGGACCCGTCGCTGGGAATCGACGCACCCGGGGTGTACCCGCTGCTCGTCAACGTCAACGGCGCTCCCGAGTACGGCGGTCAGGCCCGGCTCGACGACGCCCGGTTCCTGCTGCCCGTGCTCGGGGTGCCCCCGAGCGAGAACCGGACGGACCGCCCCGTGCCGCCGGACACGTCCGCACCCGTGGGGATCACGATGATGTGGCCGCTCGCGGACCGGCCGCGTCTCGCGGCGGGGGTGCCCGGCTCGGCGACGGAGCCGGTCCGCCTCGTCGACGACGACCTTGCGACGTCGCTCGCCGACGGCGGTCGTCTCGACGGACTGCTCGACGCCGCCGAACGGGCGGCCACCGCCGAGGACCGCCGCGTCGCCGACGCGCTGTGCCTGGCTGTCGACCCCGACCTGCTCGTCACCGTCGCCAACATGACCCGCGGCTATCTGGTGGTCGAGGACCCCGCCGAGCCGATGGGCGACGCCCGCGACGGGGAGGGGACGGCGGGGGGCGCCGCGGGGGCGGGG
>NZ_AJFC01000274.1:0-25621 GCF_000256505.1 Rhodococcus sp. P14
GCTGGAACGGTTGCGAGCCGTCGCCGGCTCGATGTGCACGGTCGCGGTGCCCTTCGCCCAGGTCGACACCGCCGCCCTCGCCGAACTCGACGACGCCTCGCTCGCCGGGCCCGCCCTCGCCGCCCCCACCGGGATCGTGAACACGATCCTCGGGATCACCACGACCCGCGACGACGTGGTCTGGCCCGATGCCGGGGTCCTGACCGAGAAGGCGGGGGCGTTGCTCGCCGCCGACAGTCCGGTGACGGCTCTGCTCGCCGACACCGCGGTCGACGCCGCGGACGCGGCCGCGGGCACGGGTCCCGCGCCCGTGCGGGGCGTGGACGGCCTGTCCACGGTCCTGTTCGACAGCGCCGCCGCGACCGCGCTCGCGGCGCTCGGTGACGCACCGCAGACGCCGTCGTTCACCGACGAGGACGCCCGCTACGACCTCACCGAGGATTCCCCGGACGCCCGTCTGCAGGACGCGCTGGGCGCCCTGAGCTGGTCCGCGCTGCGCACCCGGGACGACGTCACCCGGACCGTGTCCACCGGCGCACCCGCGGCCCCGGACTCCGTGCTGTTCGCGCCGCCGCAGTCGTGGAGCGCATCCGGCGACGACGCCGCCGCGGTCCTGTCGATGGTCGGCACGCTGATCCGCTCGGGCCTGGCCACCGCGCGTCCGTTCGACACCCTGTTCACACCGGTCCCCGGGGACACGCCCACTGTCGCGCTGCCCTACCCGGAGCAGGCCATCGTCGACGGCGCCTCGGCCGAGGTGATGGACACGGCCCGCGAGCAGGCGCCCCGCCTGGATGCGTTCGAGGAGGCGCTCGTCGAGGATCCCCAGGCACAGCTCACGCCGCAGCAGTTCACCGCGCCGTTGCGCGAGGATCTGCTGCGCGCGATGAGTCTGGCGGGCCGGCGCGGACCCGACCCCGGCGCCGCAGCACGCGACGCGGTGCGGCGCGGCGACGAGGTCCGCGACGCCGTCGACGGGATGTTCGCGGGGGTGACCGTGCTCTCACCCGGTGGCGTCTACACGCTGACCTCGGAGCAGAGTCCCCTACTGTTGGTCGCGCGCAACGATCTGCCGGTGGGCATCACCGTGCGGCTGCACGTGGACGCCCCGTCGGCGATGAAGATCACCGACATCGGGCCCACACAGCTGCCGCCGCGGGGCAGCCGCACCCTCACGGTGCCCGCGCAGATCAGCGATTCGCGGAAGATCGGTGTCGAGTTCGCCCTGACCACGGAGTCCGGGCTGCCGCTCGGCACCCCGACGAACGTGACGGTACGGTCCAACGCGTACGGCCAGGTTCTCGCGATCGTCACCGGCTGTGCGGGGGCGCTGCTGCTGTTCCTGGCGGGCCGTCGTCTCCTGCACCGCTTCCGCGGCGAGCCCGATCCAGCCGACGAAGGGTACGAGAAGCAATGACCGGGAATCCGACCCGTGAGGACGTCGCCCCGCCCGCCCCCGCGGCGGCGGAGCCGGCCCCGCGTAAGAACCCCGGCCTCCTCGCCGCGACCGGCTCGATCGCCTTCGCCACCCTGATCAGCCGGATCACCGGCTTCGTCAAGCAGGTGCTGCTGCTGACCCTGCTCGGTGCCGCCGTCGCCAGCTCCTACACGGTCGCCGCCCAGATCCCGAACATGATCTCCGAGCTGGTGCTCGGCGCCGTCCTCACCTCGATCGTCGTGCCGGTGCTGGTCCGCGCGGAACGCGAGGACCCGGACGGCGGTGCGGCCTTCGTCCGGCGCCTGTTCACCGTCTCCGTCACCGTGCTCGGGCTCGCCGCCCTGCTGGCCACCGCCGCCGCGCCGGTCCTCGTCACCCGGTTCTTCCTCGACGACACGGGCAAGGTGTCGACGACGCTGACCACGGCGCTGACGTATCTGCTGCTGCCGGCGATCCTGTTCTACGGCCTGTCGGCGCTGCTCACCGCCATCCTGAACACCCGGCAGGTGTTCAAGCCGGGCGCGTGGGCGCCGGTGCTCAACAACGTCGTCGTCATCACGGTTCTCGTCCTGTACTTCCTGCTGCCCGGGGAGATCACCCTCGACCCGGTGCGGATGAGCGACCCGCACCTGCTCCTGCTCGGCTGCGGCGTCACCCTCGGTGTGGTGACCCAGGCGATGTCCCTGGTGCCGGCGCTGCGCCGCGAGGGGATCAGCCTCAAACCGCTGTGGGGGCTCGACGACCGGTTGCGCCAGTTCGGCGGCATGGGCGCAGCCATCGTGCTGTACGTGCTCATCAGCCAGGCGGGCATGGTGTTCGCGACCCACGTCTCGTCGAGTGCCGACGCGGCCGGTCCGGCGATCTACAACAACGCGTGGTTGCTGCTGCAGCTGCCGTACGGCGTCCTCGGCGTCACGGTGCTCACGGCGATCATGCCGCGGCTGAGCCGCAACGCCGCCGCGGAGGACACCCCCGCCGTGGTGGACGACCTGTCGGTCGCGACCCGGCTGACGATGATCGCGCTGATCCCGATCGTCGTGTTCTTCACCGTCGCCGGCCCGCAGATCGGCACGGCCCTGTACGGCTACGGCAGCTTCGGCGAGGGCAACGCCGAACGGCTCGGCCAGGCCGTCAGCTGGTCGGCGTTCACCCTGATCCCGTACGCCCTCGTCCTCATCCATCTGCGCGTGTTCTACGCGCGCGAGCAGGCGTGGACCCCCACGTGGATCATCCTCGGCATCACCGCCGTGAAGGTCGCCCTGTCCGCCCTCGCGCCCGTCGTCGCCCGCAACGACGACCAGGTGGTGCTGCTGCTGGGCGTGGCGACCGGCCTGGCGTTCACGGTCGGGGCGGGCATCGGCGGATTCCTGCTGCACCGCGCCCTCGGCGATCTGCGGATGGCGAACGTGGGCCGGACCCTGTGGCACGTGGTGACCGCGTCGGCCGCGGGCGCCGTGGTGATGCTGATCGCCGATCGGCTGCTGCGGCTCGGTGCGCTCAGCGACCGGTTCGGCGGCGTCGGCTCGATGGTGCGCGTCGCGATCACCGGCGCGCTGATGCTGCTGGTGACTCTCACGGTCATGTGGCTGCTGAAGGTGCCCGAGATCCTGGCGATCACCGCGGCGGTCCGGCGCAAGGTCGATGCGCTGCGCGGTCGCACGCCGGTCGAACCGGAGATCGCCGAGGCCGATGCCGACGAGATCGCCGAACTCGAGGCGGCCCGGGAGTCCGAGGCGGAGAAGACCATCGTGTTGCCACGACTGGACTACGGCGACTACGGGGTGGCCCCCTACGACGCGGTCACCGAGGTGCTTCCCGCGCTCCGGAACCTGCCGAGCCACATCGATGCACACGGGCAACTCCCGTACCCTGGTCGACGGCAGGTTCGGACCGCCCGGGACGGATCGCGCCGGTTCGCGGATGCCGGACGGCCTCCCGGCTACCTCCGGGGCGGGCGAGTCGAACAAGAAGGAGTGAGGGTGAGCGACGATCACGCTACCGGTAAGTCCACGGTCGATGAGTCCGCATCGACCGATCCCGGTTCGGTGTCCACGGACGCCGACGGCACGCGGTCCCCGCAGGCCGGCACGCCCGATCGTTCCCCCTCGTCCCGCAAGTCCGCCGACGGTGCGGCCGACGGCCGGTCCGGCGCCGGCCGGCCGCAGCGCGATCCTCACGTCGACACCGGCGTCGTCCCCGTCGGCTCGCCCCAGCTGCCGCCCCTGCGGGTGCCCGGGTCCGCTCCGCGCACCCCGATGCGCGGGCCGAAGCTGATCCCCGGCGCGTCGGTCGCCGGCGGTCGCTACCGTCTGCTCGCCCCGCACGGCGGCGCGCGCGGTCTGCGCTTCTGGCAGGCGCAGGACGTCAAGCTCGACCGTGAGGTGGCGCTGACGTTCGTCGACGCCGAGCAGCGCGCCGGGGACGTCACCGGTCCCGACGGTCCGCAGGCGATCCTTTCGCGCACGCTGCGCCTGGGACGGATCAACTCACCGGGGCTCGCCCGGGTACTCGACGTGGTCCGCGGCAGTTCGGGCGGCATCGTCGTCGCCGAGTGGACACCCGGTCGCTCGCTGCGCGAGATGTCCGGCACCGAGCCGTCCCCGCTCGGTGCGGCACGCGCGGTGCAGGCCCTCGCGGCCGCGGCCGAGGCTGCGCACCGCGGCGGTGGCGCCCTCTCGATCGACCACCCCGACCGGATCCGCATCAGTGTCGCCGGCGACGCGGTGCTGGCCTTCCCCGCCACCTTCGCCGACGCGGACGTCACCTCCGACGTCCGGGGCCTCGGCGCCGGCCTGTACGGCCTGATCACCGCGCGCTGGCCGCTGCCCGAGCAGGCCGCGCCCGGGCAGCAGCCCCCGGCCCAGACCGGCGGCACGATCGGCGGCATGCGCCCCGCGGACCTGACCGCCGAGGGCACCCCGGTCGAACCCCGCGCGCTGCGGCCGGAGGTGCCGTTCGAGATCTCCGCGGTCGCAGTGCGCGCGCTCGCGGCCGACGGCGGCATCCGGACGGCGGCCACCGTGCAGCACATCCTCGGCCAGGCCTCGGTCGTGGACCAGAAGACCGACATGATCCCGGCGCTGCGGCTCGGGCAGCGCAGTCCCGGCGCCACCAACCACGCGCTCGCGGACCCCGAGGCCCTCGCGGAGGAGAAGAAGCGGTCGGAGCGGATGCTGTTCGCGCTCGTCGGGCTCGGCATCACCACCGTGGTGCTGCTCGCCCTGATCGGCTGGTGGATCGCGAACCTGCTCGCGGGGGGCAGCTCCGACGAGCCGCTCACGAGTCAGGACTTCGGACTCACCCCGACCACCGAGGCCCCGTCGGAACCGGTGGCCCAGGCGCCGGCGCCGGCCGCGGCCGCGGGCCCGGTGGCGGCGTCGGCGGTGTCGGTGTTCTCCCCCCAGGGCACTCCGGACTCGCCGGCGACGGCGCGGTTGGCGATCGACGGCGATCCCTCGACGGAGTGGAGCACCGATGCCTACTTCCAGCCGTTTCCCGCGTTGAAGAACGGAGTGGGCCTGATGGTGGCGCTCGCCGAGCCGGCGGCGCTCTCGTCGGTGTCGGTGACATCGGACAGCCCGGGTACGAAGGTCGAGATCCGCAGCGCGCCGTCGGACCAGGCGTCCCTGGACCAGACCCAGGTGATCGGTTCGGCGACACTGCGTTCCGGCGTCACGGAGATCCCGGTCGAGTCCGAGGGACGCACCTCCGACGTGCTGGTGTGGATCACGGGCCTGAGCACGTCCGGTGGCGGCAACAAGAGCTCGATCGCCGAGGTGACGTTCACCGCCGCCGAGTAGCCGGCACTCGCACCCCCCGGTAGCCCACCTCGATCGGCTACCATCCGCGCGTGCGAATTTTGGGGGGGATCGCAGGAATTGCCATGTCCGACGCCGAGTTGCTGGCGGCGCACGTGGCGGGGGACCGACGTGCGTTCGCGCACCTGCTCGAACGGCACTACGACCATCTGTGGCAGGTGGCGCGCCGCACCAGCTACTCGCCGGAGGATGCAGCGGACGCACTGCAGGAGGCGCTGCTGTCGGCGCATCGCACGGCGGGGAAGTTCCGGAACAACGCGGCGGTGCGCAGCTGGTTGCACACCATCGTGGTGAACGCGTGCCTGGACCGCATCCGGCGCAACAGGGCACGACCGACCGTTCCGCTGTACGACGACCACACCGACATCCGCGACGAACGAAATCGCATCGCGGAGCGGGAAATTGCGCTGGACATCGAGGCGGCGCTGTGCACCCTGCCACCGGAGCAGCGCGCCGCAATCGTCGCGGTCGACGTGGAAGGCCGGCCGGTGAGCGAGGCGGCCCGACGGCTCGGCGTCCCCGAGGGCACCGTCAAGAGCCGGTGCGCGCGGGGGCGTCGTCGGCTCGCGGTGCTTCTCGGCGACCTGCGGGAGACGGGGAACCGATCGTGAGCGGTGACCGTCTTATCCTGGTGAGGGCACCCGAGGCGGAGAGGACAGCGGATGACCGAGGACGAGCTGCCGCAGCCGCCGTATTCTGCCGACCTGCTCGCCGACCTGCACGCCGGTGTTCTGGACGACGATGTCGCCGCCCGGTTGTGGCCGGCGGTACGGCGGGATCCGGACGCCATGACGGTGATCGCCGCGCTCGACTCCGTCGGCCGCCGTCTGCGGGCTCTCGGTGAAGCCGAAGACGGCGGGGGGCCGTCGATCCCGCCGGACGTCGCGGCCCGGATCGATACGGCGCTGACCGCCGACGCCGCCGCGCGTCGCCGCCGACGGCTCGCTGCGGCCGGCATCGGGACCGCGGCCGCGGCCGCGGTGGCGATCGGATTCGCCGTCGTCGCCCGCGGCGCGGACCGTCCGGAGATTCCGGCATCGACAGCTGCGCCTGCCCTCGTCGCTCCCGACACCGTCGCGCCCGACACCGACGTACTGGATCCGGCGACGTGGCGCGCGATGATCGGCTCGTCGGACACCGGTCCTCTGTCGGACCGGGAAGCCCTCCGAGAATGCCTCGACGCCAACGGGATCGACGAGTCACGACTACTACTGGGATCGCGCACGATCCGGTTCGACGGCCGGGAGGCGGTGGCACTGGTCCTGGGCGATCCCGCGTCGCCTCGGTTGACGGCGCTGGTGGTGGGTACCGGGTGTGGCGCCTCCGATCCGGCCACCCTGGCTGTCCACGGGATCGGCTGAGACGCAACGAGTTCACTCGTCGGCGGCGGGCAGCAGCAGGTCGAGGATCCGTGTCCGCAGGGACGACGTATCATCTTCGGCCGCAACGACACTCGCGAACATCGCCGCGCCCGCGGCAAGGACGAGCACGGCGCGCGCGTCGAGGTCGGCGCGGGCGGAGCCGTCGGAGAACAGGGCCGCGCTCGGGCCGCTGAAGTTGCGCCACAGCGTGTTCCGCAGATCCTCGTGATCACGGAGCGCCGCGACGAGCCCGGGCAGGGCAGCGCGGACGTCGGGGCGGGCGAACAGGTCCGCACTGCCCTGGACCACCCACTCGATCCAGCCCCGACGGTCCGTCCCCTGGATCGGTGCCAGGTCCGGCGCGGAGCCGAGAATCGAGTCGAGCACGAGGTGCGCCTTGGACGGCCACCGCCGGGCCAGCGCCGCCCGGCTCACCCCGGCGCGGGCCGCGATCCCGCGCAGGCTCAGGCGCTCCCAGCCGACCTCGAGCAGCATCGCACGGGTCACGGCGAGGACCTCGGTGTCGATGCGCGGATCGCGGGGGCGGCCGGCGGGCGTGGGGGAGCGGTCGGATGTGGTCATCACCGGTGATTGTGGCGCACGGCACGCCGCGGCACTATAGTTGCAACACGTTACAGAACCACTGGCATCGAAAGTAGGGGCATGACCTCGTCGCGACCTGCCGTGTTCGAGCCCGCCCGGCTCGGACCGCTCACCCTGCGCAACCGCATCCTCAAGGCCGCGACATTCGAAGGCGTCATGCCCGGCGGCCACGTCACCGACGAACTCGTCGAGTTCCATGCCGAGGTCGCTCGCGGTGGCACCGCCCTGACCACCGTCGCGTACTGCGCCGTCGCCCCCGGCGGACGCGTGCATCGCAACACCGTCGTCCTCGACCGCGACACCGTCCCCGGCCTGCGGCGACTCACCGACGCCGTGCACGCCGAGGGCGCGCTCGCCTCGGCGCAGATCGGTCACGCCGGCCTCGTCGCCAACCAGATCTCCAACGGAACGAAGACCCTCGCCCCGTCCACCCGCATCAGCGCCCCCGCGATGGGCCTGGTGCGGGGCGCGAGTCTCGAGCAACTCGACCAGGTCGTCGCCGACTACGAGAACGCGACCCGCTACGCCGTCGAGGCCGGATTCGACGCGCTCGAGGTGCATCTGGGACACAACTATCTGCTCAGCTCGTTCCTCAGCCCGAATCTCAACAAGCGCAGCGACCGCTACGGCGGCAGTCTCGAGAAGCGAACCGCGCTGCCCCGGCGCGTTCTCGAGGCCGTCCGAAAGGCAGCCGGTGACTCGGTTGCCGTCATCGTCAAGTTCAACATGACGGACGGCGTCCCGAAGGGACTGTGGCTCCACGAGAGCCTGCCGATGGCGCGGCTGATCGAATCCGACGGTCACATCGACGCAATGGAACTCACGGGCGGCAGCTCGCTGCTCAACGGCATGTACTTCTTCCGCGGCGACGTCCCGATGGCCGAGTTCGTCGCGTCCCAGCCCAGGCTCGTCGGACTGGGGCTGCGGTTCTACGGACCGAGGCTCTTCCCCGTCTACCCGTTCGAGGAGGCGTTCTTCCTCCCGATGGCGCGGCAGTTCCGGTCGGAACTGAGCATGCCGCTCATCCTCCTCGGCGGCATCAACCGGATCGACACCATCGAGAACGCGCTCGACGAGGGATTCGATTTCGTCGCGATGGGGCGGGCGCTGTTGCGGGACCCGTCTCTCGTCAACAAGTTCCGGGACGAACACGTGCGCGAGGGGCTGTGCATCCACTGCAACAAGTGCATGCCGACCATCTACACCGGCACCCGGTGTGTCGTGCGCGAAGCCCTGCGCGACGTGGAGCACCGCGCCTGACGGACGCTGAACGGCGATGCGGGGCCGACGATCCGGGACCCGGCGTTCGCGCACGAGATTCGCGCTTCCGGAATCGAACCCGATGCGCCGCGTGCGCAGCGGGTCGCGCCGCCGGTGCGGCACCCGCCGGGCGCCGACCGCGTACCTCGTGGCGCCACCCCACTCACCCGGCCCGTGCACACCCGATCCCGTGCAGACCCGGCCCGTGCTCGGACGGTACGAGCGCCCGGACTCCCGGGAGACATGATCGGCGGTCGTCGACATGCCGGGCATCGGGTCGCGCGTGGGGGAGGGGAGAGGACCCGATGCCCGGGACGAGACGGCAAGAGCTGACAGCGTCCATATCGTCAACGTGACGATTCGACCTCTGTGTGCCAGGGCTCCCGCCACCACTCCACCGGCAGCGGGGCAGAATACGCCTGACTGTGGCGTGACGCACGGCACGCGAGGAACAACACCCCTTACCCTGGTGTTGACCCATGTTGTGGACCACTGACGTCCCGGTCACGGGCCTTCAGGCTCGTCCGTCATCGAAGTACCAGCAGGCAGAAGTACCAGCAGAAGCACCAGCAGACACCGGAAGGCTCGCATGACCACTGATTCCACGATCCACGACCTTGTCATCGTCGGTTCGGGCCCGGCCGGATACACCGCCGGGATCTACGCCGCCCGTGCCGAACTGAAGCCGTTGCTGTTCGAAGGAACCCAGTTCGGCGGCGCCCTGATGACCACCACCGAAGTCGAGAACTTTCCCGGCTTCCGCGAGGGCATCATGGGGCCGGACCTGATGGATCAGATGCGTGAGCAGGCCCTGCGTTTCGGCGCCGACATCCGCTCCGAGGACGTCGACGAACTCGACCTGACCGGCGACGTCAAGAAGGTCGTCGCCAACGGACAGACCTACCAGGCCCGCGCCGTCATCCTCGCGATGGGCGCCGCCGCCCGCTACCTCGGCATCCCCGGCGAGGAACAGCTCCTCGGACGCGGTGTGTCCGCCTGCGCCACCTGCGACGGCTTCTTCTTCCGCGACCAGGACATCGCCGTCGTCGGCGGTGGCGACTCCGCCATGGAGGAAGCGACCTTCCTGACCCGCTTCGCCCGCAGCGTCACCCTCGTCCACCGTCGTGAGGAGTTCCGCGCCTCCAAGATCATGCTCGACCGCGCCCGCGCGAACGAGAAGATCCGCATCGTCACCAACGCCAAGCCGGTCGAGGTGCTCGGCGATACCTCCGTCACCGGTCTGGTCCTGGAGGACACCGTCACCGGCGAACGCAGCACTCTCCCGGTGACCGGCATGTTCGTCGCGATCGGCCACGATCCCCGCAGCGAACTCGTCCGCGGACAGGTCGACGTCGACGACGCCGGCTACGTGAAGGTGCAGCAGCCGACCACCGCCACCAACCTGCCCGGTGTGTTCGCCGCCGGCGACCTCGTCGACCACATCTACCGCCAGGCGATCACCGCCGCCGGCACCGGCTGCTCCGCCTCGCTCGACGCCGAGCGCTGGCTCGCCGAACTGCCGGACCACCACCCGATCACCGTCAACGCCGGATACTGATCCCTTCCCCCTTCATCGAGTAGGAGCAATCGTGGCCGACAAGAACACCGTCACCATCTCCGACGCCTCGTTCGTCGAGGACGTCCTGCAGTCCGACAAGCCGGTACTGGTCGATTTCTGGGCCACCTGGTGCGGCCCGTGCAAGATGGTGGCTCCCGTTCTCGAGGAGATCGCCGGGGAGCACTCCGACAAGCTCAAGATCGCCAAGCTCGACATCGACGCCAACCCCGCTGCGGCGCGCGACTACAAGGTCATGTCGATCCCGACGATGATCCTGTTCTCCGGCGGCAAGCCGGTGAAGACCATCGTCGGTGCGAAGGGCAAGGCGGCCCTCCTCCGCGACCTCGCCGACGTACTCTGAATCACCGTTTTCCACGTCGACACGGATGCGCCCGGATTATTCGTGGTCCGGGCGTATCTGCGACAATCGAACGATGGTCTGGTGGAACACCGGGCACAGCAGGTCAGCAGCACGGAAAGGGCCGAGACATGCACCGACTGCGCTACGGCGACCATGGCCCTGCCGTCGCCGAAATCCGGAGCACCCTCACCGGCCTCGGGTTTCTGCACGGCGAGTCCGACGTCGCCGCCGGCGACAGCTGGGTGGGCTCCGATGCGGTGTTCGACCGTGACCTCGACAGCGCGGTGCGTGCGTTCCAGCAGCAGCGTGGTCTGCTCGTCGACGGCATCGTCGGTCCCGCCACGTACCGGTCGCTGAAGGAAGCCTCGTACCGGCTCGGCGCCCGCACCCTCATCTATCAGCTCTCCGCCCCGCTCTACGGCGACGACGTCGCAACCCTGCAGCGGCGCCTGCAGGACCTCGGGTTCTACGTGGACCGGGTCGACGGCTACTTCGGACCGCGCACCCACGAGGCGCTGAGTTCCTTCCAGCGGGAGATCGGTCTCGCGCCCGACGGTATCTGCGGCCCGGAGACCCTCCGCTCGCTGGAGCTGCTCGGCACCCGCGTCACCGGTGGGTCTCCGCACGCCATCAGCGAAGAGGAGATCGTCCGCCGGTCCGGTCCGCATCTGAGCGGCAAACGCATCGTCATCGACCCCGGCCTCGGCGGGCGCGACCACGGAATCATCGTGCGCAGCCCACACGGCGACATCTCCGAGGCCGACATCCTGTGGGACCTCGCTCGACGCCTCGAGGGCCGCATGGCCGCGACGGGAATGGAGACCTTCCTCTCCCGGCCGTACCACGCGAATCCGTCGAACATCGAGCGAGCCGGAACCTCCAACGCGTTCGGCGCCGATCTGATGATCTCCCTCCGCTGCGACAGCAGCCCCAACCCGGCCGCGAGCGGCATCGCAAGCTTCCACTACGGCAACGCGCACGGCTCCGAGTCGATGATCGGCCAGGTGCTCACCGGATTCATCCAACGCGAAGTGACGGCACGCACGGCCCTGCGGGACTGCCGCAGCCACGGCCGCACGTGGGATCTGCTGCGCCTGACGAACATGCCCACCGTGCAGCTCGATCTCGGATATCTCACGAACGCGCAGGATGCCTCGGTCCTGGCCAACCCCCGTTCGCGGGACATCATCGCCGAGGCCATTCTCATCTCCGTGAAGCGCCTCTACCTCCTGGGGCAGGACGATCAGCCCACCGGCACGTACACCTTCGCCGAACTGCTCGCCGAGGAACTGTCGATCACCGAGACCCGCTGAGCGGTTCGCTCAGCGGGCCGCCCCGACGGGCGTGCGGTCCGAGATGCCCGCGACGGTGAGTGCGGCCTCCTCGAGCAGCCGGTCCAGGGCCGCTTCCACGCCGATCTTCCACTCGTGATCGCGATCGAGTTCGAGTCGCAGCCTGGGGAAGCGGTGATGGGGGGCGACAACCTCGAACCCCATGTCCTCGAGGAATCCGGCCTCGATCATGCATTCGGCGGGGGAGCAGTCCCGGGCCGCCGTTGCGCCGGGGACATCGCTCTCCTCCTCGCCGGCGGACCGGTACCCGAAGGCCTCGATCGCGCGCACGTTGCGGCGGACCAGGTCGGAGATCACGGCGCGGATCAGTCCCGCGCCGAGGTCGCTGTCCTCCGCGAGCGGCTCGATCCGGACGGTGGTCAGCAGGATCGCATCGGCGCTCACCGGGGAGGTCGGGAACAGGTGGGCGCGCGGCACCATGTTCGGTGGGGCATAGAACGCGCTGCCGGCGGGCTTGTCGTCGAGCGTGGCGACCTGGGCGCAGGAACCCCACTGGAGCATGACCATCGACAGCCACGCTTCCTTCTCGAACTCCGGATCGTAGAATCCGCCCGCGTCGCGTACCGCCGCGGGATCCATCTCCCAGAACACACAGCGTCGGGCGTGTGCCGACAGCTGGTCCAGTCCGCCCAGGGTGAGTGTTGTGACTCGAGTCGACACTGGGTTACTCAGCCTCCATGTCCGTATCCTCGACTGTCGTCCTGACGTGCCGAGGCGTCAAGAGGGGTCGGCCTGAGTTTCCATCATCGCCACGATCCGCTCCAGATCGTCGACCGAACCGAACTCCACGACGATCTTGCCCTTGCGCTTGCCGAGGCTGACCGTGACACGGGTGTCGAAGGAATTGGACAGGCGCTCCGCGACGTCCTGCAGGCCGGGCATCTGGATGGGTTTGCGACGCTGCTGCGGTGCGGGGTCCTTCCCGTCGCCGCGATTCGCCAGCATGACCGCTTCCTCGGTGGCGCGGACGGAGAGGCCCTCGGCGACGATGCGCGCCGCGAGAACCTCCTGCGCGTCGGACCCGGCTTCGAGGGACAGCAGGGCGCGGGCATGCCCCGCGGACAGCACACCCGCCGCCACCCGCCGCTGGACGGGGATCGGCAGCTTGAGCAACCGGATCATGTTGGTCACCACGGGACGCGATCGTCCGATGCGAGCCGCGAGTTCCTCGTGGGTGACCCCGAACTCCTCGAGCAGCTGTTGGTAGGCCGCGGCTTCCTCCAGCGGATTGAGCTGGACGCGGTGGATGTTCTCGAGCAGCGCGTCGCGCAGGAGGGACTGGTCGTCGGTCTCACGGACGATCGCCGGGATGGTGGCGAGGCCGGCCTCCTGACCGGCACGCCACCGGCGCTCACCCATGACGAGCTGGTATCGCTCGCCGTCGATCCTGCGCACGACGATGGGCTGCATGAGCCCGAACTCGCGGATGGAGTGGACGAGCTCGGCGAGCGCCTCCTCGTCGAAGACCTGGCGGGGCTGTCGCGGGTTCGGCTCGATCTTGTCCGTGTCGATCTCGAGGTAGACCGCGCCGGCGGGGGAGGGGAGGGGAGCGTCGGTGGGCGCCGGACCGCCGTCGCCCACGGCTTTCGCGCCCTCGGTCCGGCTGCTCCCGGACCTCGCCGGTGCGGTGGCAGCAGCCTTCTTCGACGCGGTCTCCGCGGCCGCGGTCTTGCGGTTGTCGCCGATGATCACGTCCGCCGCAGCGTTGCCGAGACCGGGGGCGGCCGCCGGGCCGGTCGGAATCAGCGACGCCAGACCCCGGCCCAACCCGCCCTTGCGTGTCGCGCTCATTCGTTCCCCTGCTTCTCGTTCCGGTACCCACGTGCCGCCAGTTCACGCCCCGCGTCGAGGTAGCTCATCGCGCCGCGCGAACCTGGATCGTAGTCGAGGACGGTCATCCCGTACCCGGGAGCTTCCGAGACCCGCACGCTTCGGGGGATGACGGAGCGCAGCACCGCGCTGCCGAAGTGGGCGCGCACCTCCTCCGCCACCTGATCGGCGAGCTTCGTGCGGCCGTCGTACATGGTGAGCAGCACGGTGGAGACGTGCAGTTCGGGATTGAGGTGCGACTGGACCAGTTCGATGTTCCGCAGCAACTGGCCGACGCCCTCGAGCGCGTAGTACTCGCACTGGATGGGAATGAGCACCTCCTTCGCCGCGACGAGCGCATTGACGGTGAGAAGACCCAGCGACGGCGGGCAGTCGATGATGATGTAGTCGAAGTCCTGGTCGCCCAGCGCAGTTGCGGAGAGAGCGTTCTTCAGACGGTTCTCGCGCGCCACCATCGAGACGAGTTCGATCTCGGCGCCCGCAAGATCGATCGTGGCCGGGATGCAGAACAGGCGCTCGCTGTGCGGGCTCTGCTGGACGGCTTCGGCCGCCTTGACCTCCCCGAGGAGCACCTCGTAGCTCGACGGGATGCCGGAGTGGTGTGGCACTCCGAGCGCGGTGCTGGCGTTGCCCTGGGGATCGAGATCGACGACGAGGACGGTCAGCCCCTGGACGGCGAGGGCGGAGGCGAGGTTCACGGTGGACGTGGTCTTGCCGACCCCGCCCTTCTGGTTCGCGATCGTGATCACTCGACGGTGCGCCGGTTTGGGGAGGGCGTTCACGGAACTCGGGTGCAGCACCTGGCTGGCCCGGTGCGCAGCGGCGCCGATCGGCGTATCCAGCGGCGAGAGTCCCTCGTACGGAATCGGAGAGAACTCGTCCTCGGCGGACCCGGACGCGGCTGCCGTCGTCCTCTGCGTCTCGGTTTCACGTGAAACAGCGGATTCAGATCCACCCGACATTGACCGCTCCTTTGTTGTCGACACCCGCACGGTACATCCCCCTCGCGACACCACGCCGGTGATCCGCGCTCGACCACCGCGGCCGGTCACCGTTTCGGTCCCACGGGGGGTGGAGTGAGCCGAGGCGCAGTGACTGATGCCCGAACTCGGAAGGTGGAGTGCGCCGGCGAGGGTTGGCGACCGTTCCCGGCCCACTCCCTTTCCTCGTTTCGATTCAGTATCCCATCCGCCTTCCGCGGGAGTGCGACGACGTCGCCGACGAATCTCGTTTCACGGGAAACCCACCGTTTCACGTGAAACCGAAAAGTGCAGGTTTCACGTGAAACAACGCGTCGCACTCGCGACCGCCTCGATGTGAAGGGGGAGCTACTGTCACAGTGACGATTTGGCCGAGGGTATAGGGAAGGGTGTGTGCCGAAGAGGATTCGCCGTCCTGGCGCTGCCGTGCCGTCGACCCTAAAAGTCAAGGAGGACAACAACTTCGGTGACTCGTGCTGCAGGAGAGGCCAGCCCGCGGTAGTTGCGGGCAGGACCGGGCACACCGGAGCGGATTTCGGCGGGGATCGGCCGGTGACGACGCGACAGGACCGTGACGCGACAGAGAAAGGACGCGACAGGAGAGGGACGCGACAGGAGAGGGACGCGATAGGAGAGGGACACCGCAGGTCTCGAGCCGCGGGCGGCCCGGCATCCGGGTATGGCGGCCGCCGGGGACGACGGGGGCGCACTGCCCGACACCCTGTCCGCCTCGAGTGCCTCGAGTCGCTCATCTCCTCGAGTGCGATCCTCGAGAGGGCGCCGCACTCGAGAGTGCGGGTCGGTTTCACGTGAAACCGGATCAGTGCTTCTTGCGCCGCCGAGTCGGCCGCGGCATCCGCTCGGCTTTCACCACGAGGGTGGGTGTCTCGAGCAGCCCCACGCCGCACTCGAGGACCTCGAGGTTGCCGGCGCCGAGACGAGCCAGTTCGTCGCGGTCGCGCGCGATCTCCTCCGCCGCGCTGGAACCCTTGAGCGCCAGCATCCGCCCACCCTCGCGCACGAGCGGCAGCGACCACTTGGCGAGTTTCGCCAGGGGAGCCACGGCTCGGGAGGTGACGACGTCGGACCCTCCGGCCTCTTTCACGACGCCGGGTTGCTCGGCACGACCGCGAATGACAAGCACATTGGTCAGGCCGTGCGCTTCGACGAACTCCGCCAGATACACCGACCGGCGCAGCAACGGCTCGACGAGGATCACGTGCAGATCGGGACGGGCGATAGCCAGGGGGATGCCCGGGAGACCGGCACCGCTACCCACGTCGACGACACGTTCGCCCTCGTCGATCAATTCACCGAGTACGGCGCAGTTGAGCAGGTGACGATCCCACAGTCGGGGGACCTCGCGCGGCCCGATGAGTCCACGCTCCACACCGTCGGTCGCGAGCGAATCCCGATACTGCTCCGCGAGACCGAGCCGCTCACCGAAGACGCGAACGGCGATCTCGCGGATGCGTCCCTCGTCCTGTTCCACGTGAAACATCCTCTCCCGGCGACAACCTCGCCTCGAGAGAAGGGAGGGATCCCGACGTCGCGCGCCGAGATCCCTCCCTCCTTACTGCTGTCCGGTCGGACTGCTGTCCGTCAGTCCTTGAGGACGACGACCCGACGCTGCGGCTCGGCGCCCTCGCTCTCGCTGGAGACACCGTCGATCCTGGCCACCGCGTCGTGCACGATCTTGCGCTCGAAGGGCGTCATCGGAGTCAGTTCCTCGCGCTCCCCGGTCTCGAGGACACGCTTCGCGGCGGCCGTGCCGAGCGCGCTGAGTTCGGCCCGCTTGCCGGCCCGCCATCCCGCGATGTCGAGCATCAGCTTGCTGCGTTCACCGGTGACCTGCTGCACGGCGAGGCGGGTGAGCTCCTGCAGGGCGTCGAGCACCTCGCCCTCGCGACCGACGAGCTTGGACAGGTCCTTACCGCCGTCGATGCTCACCACCGCGCGATCGCCCTCCACGTCGAGGTCGATGTCGCCGTCGAAGTCCAGCACGTCGAGCAGCTGCTCGAGGTAGTCACCGGCGATCTCGCCCTCCTCGACCAGCAGATCGTCCTCGGAGTCGGAATCCGCGTCGAGATCCGGCGTCTCGGTGGTCACGTCGGCATCCTCCTGTGCCTTGTCCAGGTCACTGGCCATGATTCGCTCTCTCTTCTTCGGTCAGCGCCGCTTGCGCTTGGAGTTCTTCGAGCCGCCGGGGCGTTTCGATCCGGCCGCGTTCTTGGGAGATCCGGACGGCGGGGCGGACGGCGTGGCACCGCCGGACGCGTCGTCCGTGGCCGTCTTCTCCAGGGAGACCTCCGGGGCACCCGCAGCGTCCTCGACACCGGTGGAGGCAGTCTTCTTCTTCGTCGTCCGATCGGGACGGGCACCGGGCTTGGGAGCGTTGTCGCTGCGGCGTGCGATCGCGGCCTGCTTCTTGGCCTCTTCTTCCTGGTCGATCTTGCGGAAGACGATGTGCTGCTGCGCGTAGGTCCAGATGTTGTTGCTCACCCAGTACAGCAGGATGGCGATCGGCAGGAACGGACCGCCGACGATGACGCCGAGCGGGAACACGTACAGCGCCAGCTTGTTCATGATCGCGGCCTGCGGATTGGCCGCGGCCTGCGCGCTCTGCCGGGCGACGGAGGCACGGGAGTTGAAGTGCGTTGCGATGCCCGCCACGATCATCAGCGGGATCGCGACGAGCGCGATGTCGAGCCGGGAGGGGATCCCGCCGAAGGGCTCGAATGCCACCAGTGATGCCTCGGGCTGGGTGATCCACGCCGAGATCGGTGCACCGAACAGGCGCGCACTGAGGAACGACTGCACGTCCTCCGGGCTGAACGCATAGTTGCCGAGTTGCGCGTTCTCCTCCGGCGACAGCCCGAGCTGACCGAAGCCTTCACCGGTGCGGTTGAACGAGCGCAGCACGTGGAACAGACCGATGAACACCGGCGCCTGCAGCAAGACCGGGAGGCAACCCATCAGCGGGTTGAAGCCGTGTTCCTTCTGCAGTTTCTGGAGCTCGACGGCCTGCCGCTGCCGGTCGTTGGAGTACTTCTTCTGCAGCGCCTTGATCTGCGGTTGCAGTTCCTGCATCTGCCGCGTCGTCCGGACCTGCTTGACGAACGGTTTGTACAGGATCGCGCGCAGCGTGAAGACGAGGAAGACCACGGACAGCGCCCACGTCGCGCCGTCGTCGGGCTCCAGTCCGGGCAGTGCCGTGAAAGCGTTGTGCCAGACCCAGAGGATCCAGGACACGGGATAGTAGATGAAGTCGAGCACGGCTCTATGTACTCCTCAGGTCGTCCAAGGTCGCCACCCAGCGGCGTCGGTCCGAAGTCTTCAGTGCCGGTCAGGGATCCCGGTCGACCGATCGATGCCGCCGCTCGGGCACCGGATCCCAGCCCCCAGGGTGCCAGGGTGCGCACTTGAGCAGGCGGACGACCGTCAATACGGCGCCCACCACGAACCCACGGGTACGCAACGCCTCGACGGCATACTCGCTGCAGGTGGGGGTGAAACGGCAGGTCGGCATGCGCGTCGGGGACACGTACGTGCGATAGAGCTCGATGCAGAAGATCAACATCCGCGCCGGCGCGGAGCGCACCGACCGCAGCACCTCGCCCGCGTTCATTCCGGCCGCCGCGCCGTCGCGACCAGGCCCAGGCGGGCGAGACCGGAGCGAACCTGCCGGTCGAGTTCCCGTGAGGACGCCGAGGCGGCACCGGGCAGAGCCCGCACGACGACGTCTGCGCCGACGGGAACCTCGTCGACGAGCGTCGCACAGATATGACGAAGCCGGCGTGCGACTCGATGTCGAATCACCGCCGGCCCGACAGCCTTGCTCACGACGAATCCGAACCGTGGACCGCCGAAACTCACCACCAGCTCGGCCTGCTCCCGCTCGATCGCGTGCACGACCAGGTCTCGCCGTCCCTGCCGGCGGCCGCGACGGACTGTCTCGGAGAAGTCCGCGCGGCGCCGCAGGCGATACGGCTCAGGTAGCACCCCGAGCTCCCGGAATCGGGATCAGGCGGTGAGCGAAGTGCGGCCCTTGCGCCGGCGCGCCGACACGATCGCGCGGCCCGCACGGGTCCGCATCCGGAGACGGAAGCCGTGAACGCGCGCGCGGCGTCGGTTGTTCGGCTGGAACGTCCGCTTGCCCTTGGCCACGGTCAACACTCCTCGAAGTTCTGTGACGCCGGTCGGCGTCCTCGGTCCAACGTGTACGAAAATCGCATGAACACGTGCCGTACGCGAAAAGAGAACACTGCGTGGCAGCACGGATCCGTCACTGCTGTATGAGTGACTGTTCGAGGCTACTCGGCGGCAAGCACGAAATCAAACCGCGGCGCCGCGACACACGCAAGACGACACGCCGCATGCCATTTTCCCCCGCGTCACGTTCGCAACACGAAGTCGCGTGACCCCGTTCATGCTCCGGTACGCTCCCGTTCATGGTTTCGCCGGGGCAGTTCCTCGTCGCCCACCACCGCGGTGATCAGGGCCGACTGCTCCGCGGGCACCGGCGTTGCGCCCGGCCGCCGGGCCGGGCGGGAACCCGCGCCCGCAGTCGCTAGCCCGGGCCACGCGCGCCGGGCGTCTCGAGACATGTCACACTGGGCACTTCGGATCCGAGCCGGTTGTCGCACCTGCTCACCCGTCCGCCTCGGCCTCCACAACTCCCAGCCTCATCCACAGGGCGCCACCCTGTGGTTGTCCACATCTGTGGATAATCGTGTGGAATTCGGATCGAGAGAACTGGGGAGGACGCGACGTGAACGACGAGCCGAACGCGCTGGCCGACGTGTGGCCGGACGTCGTCGCGGAGCTGACCGCCGACGGTGAGGGCCTCAGCAAGGGCCAGAAGGCGTGGCTCGCCCTGGTCAAGCCGATCACGCTGGCACAGGGATTCGCACTGCTGTCGGTTCCGTCCTCGTTCGCGCAGGAGGCCATCGAGCGGGATCTGCGCGAGCCGATCCTCCGTGCGCTCCACCGCACCCTCGGGCATCGCGTCGAAGGACTCGGCGTCCGCATCGAGCCGTCCGCGACCGTCGACGACCCCGCCGAGGACCCGTACGCCGTGCCGCGGGACACGCTGCCCCTCGAGGGTCTGCCGCCGGACCCCCGCTCGCCCGAGCCGCACTCGTTCGACACGCGGCCCATCGTCGCCGGCCCACTCGAGTCCCGCCCGCGCGAGTCCGAGCGCCACGACATGGGGCACCCCTTCCGGCGGCGCCGCCCCTCCTCTCTCGACCACGGCATGCTCGAGGTCGACACCGGGGAACTCGAGGAGGTCGACGACGACCGGGAGGCGATGACCGCGGTCCGGGAGTCGTGGCCGTCCTACTTCACGCAGCCGCCGCCCCCGGCCACCGCGTCCCCGACCGGCAGCAGCAGCCTCAACGCTAAGTACACGTTCGACACGTTCGTGATCGGAGCGTCCAACCGGTTCGCCCATGCGGCCGCGGTGGCGATCGCCGAGGCTCCCGCCCGCGCGTACAACCCGCTGTTCATCTGGGGCGCCTCCGGCCTGGGCAAGACGCACCTGCTGCATGCCGCCGGCCACTATGCGCAACGCCTGTTCCCGGGGATGCGGGTCAAGTACGTCTCCACCGAAGAGTTCACGAACGACTTCATCAACAGCCTGCGCGACGACCGCAAGGTGGCGTTCAAGCGCAGGTACCGCGAGACGGACATCCTCCTCGTCGACGACATCCAGTTCATCGAGGGCAAGGAAGGTATCCAGGAGGAGTTCTTCCACACCTTCAACACCCTGCACAACGCGAACAAGCAGATCGTGGTGTCGTCCGACCGTCCGCCGAAGCAGCTCGCGACGCTCGAGGAACGCCTGCGGACCCGGTTCGAGTGGGGCCTGATCACCGACGTCCAGCCGCCCGAACTCGAGACCCGCATCGCGATCCTCAGCAAGAAGGCGCGCATGGACCGGCTGGACGTACCCCACGACGTCCTCGAGTTGATCGCCAGCAGGATCGAGCGCAACATCCGGGAACTCGAGGGGGCGTTGATCCGGGTCACGGCCTTCGCGTCGCTCAATCGGCAGCCGCTGGACCTGACCCTGGCCGAGGTGGTGCTCCGCGACCTCATCCCGGACTCGACGGCTCTCGAGATCAACTCCGCCACCATCATGGCGGTGACAGCCGAGTACTTCGGTACCTCGATCGACGACCTGTGCGGGCCCGGCAAGGCCCGACCGCTGGCCCAGGCCCGGCAGATCGCGATGTATCTGTGCCGCGAGCTCACCGACCTGTCCCTGCCCAAGATCGGGCAGACCTTCGGCCGGGACCACACGACGGTCATGTACGCGGACAAGAAGATTCGCAAGGAGATGACCGAGCGACGGAAGGTCTACGACCAGGTCCAGGAGCTGACCGCACGCATCAAGCAACGCTCCAAGCGCTGAGCTCGCCGACTCGGCACACAGGGCCCGGACGATCGTGTCCGGGCCCTTCTTCGTGCCCGGAACCCGGCCGGCGGGCGGCTGCGGGCGTGATTCTCGAGACGATTCGACGGTGACTCACACCTGTGGACAACGGTGTGTACAACGTGGGATCTTTGTGGACGGACGGTGTACCGATGTTGAACACTCTCGAGCTGTCCACATCCGTCCTCGAGAATTCCTCGAGTTCATCCTCGAGAGTCCGGGTCTCGAGAAGCCCGCCCGACCAGCGTAGACGGTCGTCCGTCCACAGATTCCACAACCCCTATTACTACTTCTGTGTTTTTTCTCGAAGACTTCTCTTTCAAAACAGGGCTGTGGAGGACTCGAGTGCACAGGGTCTCGAGAGCCCTGTCCCCCTCGAGCCTCCGGCTTTCCAACTGATCGACGAGCGCATACCGTGGAGCGACGTCCCCGCTGCCGACGTCGGTGTCGGGGCCTTGTGCCAGACTTCGTTGAATCGATCGACAGCCAGGAACAGCGAAAGGATCCGCGGGGCGATGGAGCTTGGAAGCATGAAGTTTCGTGTCGCTCGCGAGGACTTTGCCGACTCCGTCGCGTGGGTTGCGCGCAGTCTTCCGTCGCGACCGCCGGTGCCGGTGCTCGGTGGCGTCCTCCTCGGCGCGGACGAGCAGGGACTGACCGTCTCCGGATTCGACTACGAGGTCTCCGCACAGGTCCACGTCTCCGCGGAGGTGATCACGTCCGGGCAGGTGCTCGTCTCGGGCCGCCTGCTCGCCGACATCACCCGTGCACTGCCCAACAAGCCCGTCGACGTGGTGCTCGACGGAACGCGAGTGCTCATCAACTGCGGCAGCGCGAAGTTCTCCCTGCCGACGATGCCGGTCGAGGACTACCCGCAGCTGCCCGAGTTGCCGCAGCAGACCGGTTCGCTGCCCGTCGAGATGTTCGCCGAGGCGATCAGCCAGGTCGCCGTCGCGGCCGGCAAGGACGACACCCTGCCGATGCTGACCGGCATCCGGGTCGAGATCGACGGCACCCACATGGTGCTCGCGGCCACCGACCGGTTCCGTCTCGCGGTCCGCAAGATCGAGTGGATGCCCACCGTCGAGGCGGCGAGCGCCGCCGTGCTCGTCCCGGCCAAGACGCTCTCCGAGTCGGCGAAAACCGTTGGCGGATCCTCCAACTCGCCCGTCCAGCTCGCGCTGGGGGCCGGCTCGTCGGTCGGCGCCGAGGGCCTGCTCGGTATCGTCGCGGACGGCCGGCGCACCACCACCCGCCTCCTCGACGCCGAGTTCCCTAAGTTCCGCCAGCTGCTGCCCACCGAGCACACCGCGATGGCCACCGTCGAGATCGCGCCGCTCGTGGACGCGATCAAGCGCGTCGCGCTCGTCGCCGAACGCGGGGCGCAGGTGCGCCTCGAATTCACCGAGGGCGGCCTGCTGTTGTCGGCCGGGGGCGACGACGCCGGCCGCGCGGAGGAGTCGCTCGCGGCGGAGTTCCAGGGCGAGCCGCTGATCATCGCGTTCAACCCCGGGTACCTGCTCGACGGCCTCGGCTCGCTGCACAGCGAGAAGGTGTCGTTCGGCTTCACCACGCCGAGCCGTCCCGCCGTGCTGCGACCGGCGCTCGACGAGGCGCCCGAGCCCGACGCCTCCGGCACGTTCGCCGCCCCGGACAGCGACTACACCTACCTGCTGATGCCGGTGCGCCTGCCGGGCTGACCCGGAGGGAGGAAACGGTCGGCCTGTGTACGTTCGCACCCTCTCGTTACGCGATTTCCGTTCCTGGGAAGCCGTTTCGCTCGATCTTGCGCCCGGACCGACGGTGTTCCTCGGCCGTAACGGACACGGCAAGACCAACCTGCTCGAGGCGCTCGGCTATCTGTCGACGCTGACCTCGCACCGGGTCTCGGGTGATGCCCCGCTGCTGCGGACCGGGACGTCGCGGGCCGTGGTGAGCGCCGTCGTCGTCAACGGCGGCCGGGAACTGGGCATCGACGTCGAGATCAACGAGGGCCGGCCCAACCGCGGCCGGATCAACCAGTCGCCGACGCGGCGCCCGCGGGAGATTCTCGGCATTGTGCGGACGGTGTTGTTCGCGCCGGAGGACCTGTCCCTGGTGCGGGGTGATCCGGGGGACCGGCGCCGGTTCCTCGACGAGCTCCTCGCCACCCGCATCCCGCGGATGAGCGGCGTGCGTGCCGACTACGACAAGGTGCTGCGACAGCGGTCGGCGTTGCTCAAGACGGCCGGAGGTGCGCTGCGCCGCGGCAGCCGGTCCGGCGATGGGTCCAACGCACTGGCGACGCTCGGCGTGTGGGACGGTCATCTCGCGACGCACGGTTCCGAGCTGCTCGCGGCGCGCATCGCCCTGTTGCACGAACTCGCCCCCCACGTCGCCGAGGCATACCGGTCGATCGCCCCCGAGTCGCGGCCGGCGATGCTCCGTTACCGCAGCGCGGTGGGCGAGGCGTTGCCGCCGGAGTTCGCCGACCCGGGCCGCACGCCGCGATCCGACGACCGGGACGTGATCGAGGACGCGTTCCTGACCCGGCTGGCGCAGGCGCGGACGAAGGAGATCGAGCGGGGCGTGTGCCTGGTGGGGCCCCACCGCGACGAGCTGGACCTGATTCTGGGTGACCAGCCGGCCAAGGGCTTCGCCAGCCACGGGGAGTCCTGGTCGTTTGCGCTGGCGCTGCGCCTGGGCGCGTTCTCGCTCCTGCGGGCCGACGGCACGGACCCGGTCCTCATGCTCGACGACGTGTTCGCCGAGCTGGATCGGCGGCGCCGCACCGCGCTCGCCGCCGTCGCGGCCTCGGCCGAGCAGGTCCTCGTCACCGCCGCGGTGCCGGAGGACGTGCCGGCGGAGCTGGCCGCGGTCCGGTTCGGGGTGCGGGCCGAGGACACCGACCGGGGCCGGCTCTCGGTGCTGACCCCGCTCGACGGCGGCGATCCCGCACCGCCGGATCTGGACGGAACCGTGGACGGAGCATTGCGATGAGCATCGAGAACCCGGACGAACAGCCGTCTCAACCGCCGTTGCGCGGGATCGACCTGGCCCGTCGCGCACTGGAGGAGGCCCGGGCGGCAGCGCAGGCGAGCGGCAAGTCGGTGGGGCAGGGACGCGCCTCGCGCGGGGCGCTGCGACCGCGGCGCCGCCGCCGCGGCTGGTCCGGTCCGGGACCCGACGAGCGGGATCCGCAGCCGCTGGGCGCGCTGACCAATGCGATCGCCAAGCAGCGGGGATGGACGGGACGCGTGTCGGAGGGCACCGTGCTCGGGAGTTGGGCGCGCGTGGTCGGCGACGACATCGCCTCGCACGCGACGCCGACGACGCTGCGCGACAAGGTGCTGCACGTCTCGGCTGAGTCGACCGCATGGGCGACCCAGCTGCGCATGATGCAGGCGCAGATCCTCGCGAAGATCGCCGCCGCGGTCGGGCACGGGGTGGTCGAGGAACTGCGGATCACGGGGCCGACGGCGCCGAGCTGGCGCAAGGGGGAGCGGCACGTCCGCGGCCGCGGCCCGCGGGACACGTACGGCTGAACCCGCCCTGGATTTATCTGTAACCCGATGTTACGTTGAAACGTGCCGGTTGTGCGCTGTCCCACACTCCGCATCGGGAGGTACGTCCATGTCCCCATCGCTCACCGAACCGGACCGGGTGCTGCTCCAGGCCCGCGACGTCGAGTTCGACTGGAGCGCCCTGCCCATGCACTGGGTGCCGGGCGATCCGTTCAGCACCCACGTGCTCAACGTCCTGCACCTGCTGCTGCCGGCGGGGGAGGAGTGGTTCGTCGAGACGTTCAAGGAGGCGCTGCCGCTCATCCGGGACGAACAACTGCGCGACGACGTCGTGGGATTCATCGGTCAGGAATCGGTGCACTCCAACGCCCACCAGGGAGTACTCGAGCAACTCGAGGCGAAGGGTCTCGACCCCACCCCGTTCACGGACCAGATGCGGTGGTTGTTCGGACGGCTGCTCGGCCGGCGGCCGCTCACGGGACTGCGGGCGGAGAACTACCTCGTCGAACGGCTCGCCCTCATTGCCGCCGTCGAACACGTCACCGCGTTCCTGGGTGACTGGGTCCTCAACGCGAAGGGTCTCGACGCGGCGGGCACCGATCCGACCATGCTCGACCTGTTGCGCTGGCACGGTGCCGAGGAGGTCGAGCATCGCAGCGTCGCCTACGACGTGATGCGCTACTTCGATCCCGGGGAGGCGCGCCGGATCCGCACGCAGCTCATCGTCACCCCGGTCCTCGTGTGGCTGTGGATCCGCGGTGCCCGCTTCCTGATGGCTCACGACCCCGCACTGGCGGGTGCGCCCGGACATGCTCGCGCACCTCATCTTTCGGACTGGTCCGCGGCCAGTCGACGCGGTACGCTGCCCGGGCCCGTGGACCTCGGCCGGCGCATGTCGCGGTACTTCCGCCGCTCGTACCACCCCAGCCAGGAGGGTTCGACCGCCCAGGCGGTCCGCTACCTGGCGTCCTCGCCCGCGGCCCGGGCGGCGGCCCGATGACCGGACTGCTGTCGCGGCACGGTCGCCCGTCGGACCTGCGGGGCCGGAACCGCCCCGACCGGGCGATGGGCGTGCTCGGATCCGTCGTGGACAGATACCTCAGCCTCGTCACGACGCT
>NZ_AJFC01000275.1:0-9321 GCF_000256505.1 Rhodococcus sp. P14
CGGAGCCGCCGACGCCGATCGGCAGGTGGATCTGCTTGTGGCGGAGAGGGCTCCCGTGACGGCCGACGGCGACGTGGTGCGGTTGACGCTGCGCGCCCCGGACGGCGCCGAGTTGCCGGCATGGCACCCGGGCGCCCATCTCGACTTCCATCTGCCGTCGGGGCGGCGGCGACAGTACTCGCTGTGCGGGGATCACGAGGACCGCGGCCGATACACCGTCGCGGTCCGCCGGATTCCCGGCGGTGGGGGCGGCTCACTCGAGATGCATGCTCTCGAACCGGGTGACCTCGTGGCCGTGCGCGGCCCGCGCAACGGGTTTCCCTTCGTCGCCGAGGGCCCGGCCCTGTTCGTCGCCGGCGGGATCGGCATCACCCCCGTCCTGGCGATGGCCCGCGCCGCACACCGCGCCGGGATGGACTGGCGGCTCGTCTACACCGGCCGGACCCGGTCCGCGATGCCGTTCCTCGACGAGATCGGGACATGGGACCCGTCAAGGGTTTTCGTGCGGCCGGACGACGAGTTCGGCACGCCGACGGGAGCCGAACTGCTCGCCGGTGCTCCCGCCGGCGGCGCCGTCTACTGTTGCGGGCCCACCCCGATGCTGGACGCCGTGCGCGCCGGCATCGACGCCACCCCGGCGTCGGCCCTGCACTTCGAGCGGTTCGGCGCCCCGCCCGTGGTCGCCGGCCGGCCGTTCGAGGTCCAATTGGCAAGCACCGGAGAGGTACTCGACGTTCCGGCCGACGAATCGGCGCTCGAGATCATCCGCCGGCGCCTGCCCGGCATCGGCTACTCGTGCCGCCAGGGTTTCTGCGGAACCTGCCGGGTGCGGGTCCTGTCCGGCACCCCCGACCACCGCGAGAACCGGCTCACCCCCGAGGAACGTCGCGAGGAGATGCTCGTCTGCGTCTCGCGCGCCGACGGTGGCCGGCTCGTACTCGATCTCTGAGGAGAACGCATGACCACTCGCACCGTCACGAACGGAAACGTCCGGCTCCACGTCGTCGAGGAGGGCAACCCGGCGGGGCCGACGCTGGTGCTGGTCCACGGCTGGCCCGACACCCACGCCCTGTGGGACCGCGTGGTACCCGAGCTGGCCCGCGACTTCCGGATCGTCCGGTTCGACAACCGCGGCGCCGGTGTCTCGACCGTGCCGCGCGACGTCGCGGACTACCGGCTCGAGCTGCTCGCCGCGGACCTGTTCGCGGTGCTCGACGCGGTGAGCCCGGGCGTGCCCGTGCACCTGCTCGGGCACGACTGGGGAGCGGTGCTGTGCTGGGAGGCCGTGTGCGAACCCGGGGCGACCGAGCGGATCGCGTCCTACACCTCGGTGTCCGGGCCGAACCTCGACCATCTCGCTTCGTGGATGCGCCGCCGGCTGCGGGATCGGCGCCCGCTCGGCCCGCTCGAGCAGGCTGTGGCGTCGGCCTACACGGTGCTGTTCCAGACTCCCGGCCTGCCCGTGCCGGCCCTCCGGTGGTGGTTCTCGCGGCACTGGCCCGGATTCGTCGGATTCTTCGACCGCTCCGATCCGGCCCTGATCGGGCCGGTCGCGCCCACGCTGGCCGACGACATGGTGCACGGGCTGAAGCTGTACCGGGCGAACCTGCGCCGGCGCCTGCGTGCGCCGCGCGAGCGGCGCACCGACGTGCCCGTGCAGCTGATCCAGGGGCTGCGGGACCGGGCGGTGCGGCCGGTCGGGTACGAGGACACCGAGAAGTGGGTGACCGATCTGCGCCGGGAACCGCTCGACGCCGGACACTGGTCGCCCCGCTCGCATGCCTCGGAGCTCGCGGCCGCCACCGCGCGCTTCGTGCGCGACGTCGAAGCGCGGCACACTGTCCGAACTCCCGCGCTCTAGCGATTCACCTTCCCGCCCCCGCGACGCCGCGCCTGCGGGCCGGTGAGCGGCGTCGACGGCCCGTTCTGTGTCGGACGGGGCAAGTACGGTTCCGGGCAGTAGGATGAATCCGAATGCGCGCGTGTGCGCGAGGCCCAGGCGGAAGAAGGAGAGCTACCAACCCGTGGCTGCCCAGAAGTCGAACAAGAGCAACAGTGACTACGGTGCTTCCTCCATCACCGTCCTCGAGGGGCTCGAGGCGGTGCGCAAGCGCCCCGGCATGTACATCGGATCCACCGGTGAGCGCGGTCTGCACCACCTGATCTGGGAGGTCGTCGACAACTCGGTCGACGAGGCGATGGCCGGCCACGCGACCAAGGTCGAGGTGACCCTCCTCGAGGACGGCGGCGTGCAGGTCGTCGACGACGGCCGCGGTATCCCCGTCGGGATGCACGCCTCCGGCGTCCCGACCGTCGAGGTCGTGCTGACGCAGCTGCACGCGGGCGGCAAGTTCGACTCCGACGCCTACGCGGTGTCCGGCGGTCTGCACGGCGTCGGCATCTCGGTGGTCAACGCGCTGTCCACCAAACTCGAGGTCGAGATCGACCGCGACGGGTACCACTGGGAGCAGACCTACCAGTCCTCCAAGCCGGGGACGCTGGTCAAGGGTGAGCCCACCCGGGCCACCGGCACCACCGTCCGGTTCTGGGCGGACCCGGACATCTTCGAAACCACGACCTACAACTTCGAGACGGTCGCGCGGCGACTGCAGGAGATGGCCTTCCTCAACAAGGGCCTGACGATCACGCTGACCGATGAGCGTGTCGCGCCGGAGGAGGTCACGGACGAGGTCGTCAGCGAGCTCGCCGAGGCACCGAAGAAGGCCGAGGAGCAGGAACAGGCCGAGATCGAGCAGCAGCACAAGGTCAAGGTCCGCGTCTATCACTACCCGGGCGGCCTCGAGGACTATGTGCGGCACATCAACCGCACCAAGCAGCCGATCCACAACTCGGTCGTCGGTTTCACCGCGAAGGGCACCGGCCACGAACTCGAGGTCGCGATGCAGTGGAACTCGGGCTACTCCGAGTCGGTCCACACCTTCGCCAACACGATCAACACCCACGAGGGCGGCACCCACGAGGAGGGCTTCCGTGCGGCGCTGACCTCGGTGGTCAACAAGTACGCGAAGGACAAGAAGCTCCTCAAGGACAAGGATCCGAACCTCACCGGCGACGACATCCGTGAGGGTCTGGCCGCTATCATCTCGGTCAAGGTCGGCGAACCGCAGTTCGAGGGTCAGACCAAGACCAAGCTCGGCAATACCGAGGTCAAGTCGTTCGTGCAGAAGGCCTGCAACGAGCACTTGTCGCACTGGCTCGAGGCCAACCCGGCCGACGCGAAGACCATTGTGACGAAGGCAGTCTCGTCCGCCCAGGCCCGCGTCGCCGCTCGTAAGGCCCGCGAGCTGGTCCGGCGCAAGTCCGCCACCGATCTCGGGGGCCTGCCCGGCAAGCTGGCGGACTGCCGCTCCAACGATCCGAGCAAGTCCGAGATCTACATCGTCGAGGGCGACTCGGCCGGCGGCTCCGCCAAGTCGGGCCGCGATTCGATGTATCAGGCGATCCTGCCGCTGCGCGGCAAGATCATCAACGTCGAGAAGGCGCGCATCGACAGGGTCCTCAAGAACAACGAGGTCCAGGCGATCATCACCGCCTTCGGTACCGGTATCCACGACGAGTTCGACATCTCGAAGTTGCGCTATCACAAGATCGTGTTGATGGCCGATGCCGACGTGGACGGCCAGCACATCGCGACCCTGCTGCTGACGCTGCTGTTCCGATTCATGCGCCCGCTGGTCGAGCACGGGCACGTCTACCTGGCGCAGCCCCCGCTGTACAAGCTCAAGTGGCAGCGTTCCGAGCCGGAGTTCGCGTACTCCGACCGGGAGCGCGACGGCCTGCTCGAGCGTGGCCTCGCGTCCGGCAAGAAGATCAACAAGGACGACGGCATCCAGCGGTACAAGGGCCTCGGCGAGATGAATGCCAAGGAACTGTGGGAGACCACCATGGACCCGAGCGTGCGCGTGCTCCGTCAGGTCACGCTCGACGACGCGGCGGCCGCCGACGAACTGTTCAGCGTGCTGATGGGTGAGGACGTGGAGGCACGTCGCAGTTTCATCACCCGTAACGCGAAGGACGTCCGCTTCCTGGACGTCTGACCGGGTCTCGCGGGCGCGGAAGGGCGGCGAAAGCGTTGGTGTGACGAGGTTCACACGAACGCTTTCGCCGCCCTTCGGCGCGTCGGCCGCCCGTTCCGGGGCCGCGAATGTTACTGGTCGGTAGAGTTTTCGGCGCGTCGACCGCTTCGAGACACGACTGCCGCCGGTTCGGGGAGTGATCGTGCTCCTTTCGTGATCCGCACTCGGGCGGATATGGTGCGTGCACTCAGGAACGTCTCTTCCGACCACTCCACCCGCAGACGCACCTCCTCGACGCCGAGCGGTGTGGCGCGGGTGTGGGTCGGCGGCGGAAACCGGGTGGAAAGTGAGCTGGAAAGATGAGTGACGAATCGCCACCTCGGCAGCGGTGGTGGAACATCGAAGGGTGGGGCCTTCGCTGGAAGGTGACCGCCGTTCTCGCCGTTCCCGTGACCGTGGCCATGGTCCTGGGCGGACTGCGCGTGCAGCAGGAGCTCTCCAACGCGGTCCACTTCTCGTCCGCTGCCGACCAGGTGGCCGTCGTGCCCGACCTCGTCGATTTCGGTACCGCCTTCGGTACCGCCTCCGCGACGCTGGCTGCCGGGACCGGCGTCACGAACGAGATCGAGAATCTCGACGCGACGCTCGAACGCGTCCGGGCGGTGTCCCGGAATCCGGAGCTGGATCCGGTCATCGCCGCGGACCTCACCCGCACGGTGGCCGCCGCCGAGTCGTTGCGAGACCGCATCGCGGCCGGGGACATCCCGCTGCCCGAGCTCAACGAGCAGACCAACACCATCCGTAAGGATCTGATCCGCATCGTCGAAGCCATCGTCGAGCCGATCGAGGATCCGTCCGTGCTCGCCGAGGGCACCCGCCTCGTCGATGCCTGGGCGTCCCAGCGTTACCTCTTCGACCAGGTGATGGGCATCGTGGCGATCCTGCGGGACCCCGACCAGCCCGGTACCACGCTGGTGTCCGCGTCCGGATCCGAGCTGGCCATGCTCGAGACGCTCGCCCGGTCGTACCCGGCGTCCGATGCGCAGATCCAGGAGCTGCGCAGCGGCGTCGCCGAGCGCACCGCGATGATCGACGCCGCGGGCGCCGGCCCCCTGCCCATCCTGAACCTGCGTGCGTCGCTGCTGGAGAGTGTCGAGGTCTACGGCACCCTCATCGACGAAGCATCCGACGCGATCAGCAGCACCGTTCTCACCCGCGCCTCCGACACCCGCTCCGCCGCTCTGCGTGACACCGCGATCGTGCTCGGCGCCCTGCTCGCCGCCCTGGTCCTGGCGCTCCTGGTGTCGCGGTCGCTCGTCGGCCCGATCCGGCGCCTGCGTTACGGCGCGCTCAAGGTCGCCCGGCAGGAACTCCCCGACGCGATCGACCGCATCAAGGTGGGCGACAACGTCGAGGACATCGAGTTCACCCGGGTCCCGGTGCACACGACCGAGGAGATCGGCCAGCTCGCCCGCGCCGTCGACGACATGCACGGGCAGGCTCTGCGCCTCGCCGGCGAGCAGGCCCACCTCCGCCTGCAGATCAACGACATGTTCGAAACCCTCGCCCGGCGCAGCAAGTCGCTCGTCGAGCAGCAGCTCGGCCTCATCGAACGGCTCGAGTACGAGGAGAAGGATCCGGCCCGGCTCGAGAGCCTGTTCCGGCTCGACCACCTGGCGGCGCGCATGCGCCGTAACGGTGACAACCTGCTGATTCTCTCCGGAACCCGGATGCGGCGCGGTCATTCCGCACCCGTGCAGCTCGGTGACATCCTCCGTGCCGCGATGTCCGAGGTCGAGGACTACCAGCGGGTCCAGATCGGCTCGACGCCCGAAGGCGCCCTCAGCGGTACGGTCGCCACGGACATCGTGCATCTGCTCGCCGAGCTCGTCGACAACTCGCTGCGGGCGTCGCCGCCGGACAGCACCGTGACGTTCAGCTTCGCGCGCGCCGTCGACGGTGGTCTGCTCGTCGAGATCGCCGACCGCGGTATCGGTATCCCGGCCGAGGAACTCGACGCGATCAACGAGCGTCTCGCTCTCGGCGGCGAGGTCGGTCCCGACACCGCCCGTCACATGGGTCTGTTCGTGGTCTCGCGCCTCGCGGCCCGACACGGCCTCACCGTGCGGCTGCGCCCGACGTTCGACACCGCGCGCAACCCGGGCATCACCGCCAGCGTCCACATTCCCGACGTGCTCCTCGTCTCGCCGCTCGCCCTGTCGCAGACCGGGCCGCAGCCGCGCACGGGGGAGGACGGCCGTCCGGCCGAGACCCTCGCGCCGCGGCCACCCCGCGATGTCACAGTCCCGGCCGCGCCGGAACGCGCTCCTGCGCCGGCATCGGCACTGCCGCATCGGGAGCCGGCATCGGCACTGCCGCAGCGGGAGCCGGCATCCGCACTGCCGCAGCGGGAGCCGGGATCCGGACTGCCGCAGCGACAGGCGGCACCCGTGGCCGCGGAGTCGGCCGCAGGTCTGCCACAGCGTCAGCCCGGTGCCACTCCGGGGCTGCCGCAGCGCCGGCCCGGCTCCACTCCCGGTCTGCCGCAGCGTCAGCCCGGTGCCGCACCGGAGCGCCAGCCCACGCCGCTGGCCGACCTGCCCCGGCGTCAACCCGGTCCGACACCGGTCCTGCCGTCGCGTCGCACGGAGACGGTCTCGTCCGCTCCTGCTCCC
Source organism: Rhodococcus sp. P14 (assembly GCF_000256505.1). Taxonomy (NCBI): domain Bacteria; kingdom Bacillati; phylum Actinomycetota; class Actinomycetes; order Mycobacteriales; family Nocardiaceae; genus Rhodococcus; species Rhodococcus sp. P14. Next base: position 6,713 of record NZ_AJFC01000275.1, read on the forward strand.
GCCCCGGCGGCGCCCCGGTCCCCGGGTAGCGGTCTGCCGCAGCGCCGGCCGGGCGCCACGCCGGGTATCTCGCCCCAGCCGGCGGCCGCACCGAACAACGGTGCGCCGGGTAACGGTCTGCCGCAGCGCCGGCCGGGGAGCACCCCCGGTCTGCCGATACCGCCGGCCGCATCGGAATCCGCGCTTGCGCAACGCAATTCCGAACCGTCCGCAACTCGGGACGAAGCGGCCGACGGACAACCGGGTCGCGCCTCCCGGCATCGGTACCGGACGAACCCGGCCAAGACGGCGTCGTTCTTCCAGCCGCGTCCCGATGTCGACACCTTGCGTCCGCATCCCGGTGCCGGCACGCCGATCTTCGCCGACATGATGTCGAGCTGGCTCGTCGATCCGACGAGTCAGCCCGAAGACCGCCGTCCGGAGTGGAACTCACGGGCGGATGCCGGGTGGAGGGCCGCCCAGGAGGCTGCGCAGGCTCCGGTGGAGCAACTCACCACCGCGGGTCTCCCGCGGCGTGCACCCGGTCATAGGCTGGTGCCCGGTGCGGTCGCCTCGCCGGCGACCGGATCCGTGCCGGCTGTCCGGCGGCGCGACCCGGAGGCCATCCGGGCCAACCTGAGCCGTCACCAGCAAGGGGTTCGCAACGGGCGGGCCTCCGCGCACGCGTCCACCCAGACCGACGAACAGGGAGTTCGATGAACATTGACCATGGATCCGACGTGACTCGTCCTCTGGACTGGTTGGTGTCGAACTTCGCGCGCGAGGTTCCCGGCGTCTCCCACGCCGTGCTCGTGTCCGCGGACGGCCTCCTGATGGCGGCCAGCGCACACCTGCCCGTCGACCGTGCCGAGCAGCTCGCTGCCGTCACGTCCGGACTCGCCAGCCTGTCCAACGGTGTGTCCCAGCTCTTCGAGGGCGGCGGAGTGCTCCAGTCCGTCGTCGAGATGCAGCACGGCTACCTGCTGCTGATGAGCGTGGGCGACGGCTCGCACCTGGCGGCGCTGACCGCCTCGGAGTGCGACATCGGGCAGGTCGGTTACGAGATGGCACTCCTGGTCGATCGTGTGGGGGCATCGGTCGAGGCCACTCCGCGCATCGGTCTGGGGTCCTGACGTCGAGGTGGCCATGGAAGAACGCAAGGCGGAGTCGCCGCCGGCCCAGCCCAGTCTGGTCCGGCCGTACTCACTGACCTCGGGGCGGACCAGCCCCGCGGTCGAGCTGGCGTTGGAGGCACTGATCCAGGTCCTCCCGGGCACGGACGACCGTGCCCGGGACCTGGACAACATCAACGCCACGATCGTGGCGTTGTGCAGGGAGTCCCCGTCGGTCGCCGAGATCGCGGCGCGGGTGGGTGTGCCGATCGGGGTGGCGCGCGTACTCGTGGCGGATCTCGTCGAAGCCGGGCATGTACGGATCCTGGCCACCCTGAAAGACGATTCGAGCGACGCGGAGCGTCGTGAGCTGATTGAAAGGGTCCTCAGTGGACTTCGCGAACTCTAACTCCCCGAAGCGGGTGACCTCGACGAAGATCGTGATCGCCGGGGGCTTCGGCGTCGGCAAGACCACGTTGGTGGGGGCGGTCTCGGAGATCGTTCCGCTGCGCACGGAAGCGTTGGTCACCAACGCCAGCGACGGCGTCGACAACCTGAGCGCGACACCGCAGAAGGCCACCACGACCGTCGCGATGGACTTCGGCCGGATCAGCCTCGCCGAGGATCTCGTGCTGTACCTGTTCGGCACGCCGGGTCAGCACCGGTTCTGGTTCATGTGGGACGACCTGATCCGAGGTGCGATCGGGGCCATCGTGCTCATCGACACCCGGCGTCTGGACGAGAGCTTCGCGGCGGTCGACTTCTTCGAGGCCCGGAACCTGCCGTTCATCGTCGCGATCAACGAGTTCGACGACGCCCCGCGCTACCCGACCGAGGACATTCGTCAGGCCCTCGCGGTGTCGGCGGACGTGCCGATCGTCTCGATCGACGCGCGCGATCGCGAGTCCGCCAAGTCGGCACTCGTGACGGTGACCGAGTACGCGCTGCGCAAGCTGCACCAGCCGGTAGCGCCCTGATGGACACACACGTGCACTTGTTCGGCATGGGCACGTGGGTGCTCGTCCTGGCGTACGTGACGGCGGCGATCGGGTTGCTCGTGGGGCTGGCCAGTGCCCGCAAGTCGTTGACGGCCGGTTCCGAACGGTCACGGTTGTACTGGCTGATGCGGGCTGCGCTCTCGACCGGTGGCGTCGGGGTGTGGCTGGCGCACTTCCTGCCGATGGCCGGTTTCACGGTGGACGGCAGCATCATTCGATACGACCTGCCCGGCATCGTCTTCTCGATGGCGGTGGCGCTGGTGTCCGCGTTCGTCGCCATGGTGGTCGTGCAGCCGAAGCGGGTGTCACGCCGTGTCCGGCCGTCGCGCGGTGCCGCGACGGTACGGCTGCTGGGCGGATCGCTGGTCCTCGGTGCCGGGATCGCCGGCGTGCACTACTCGATCATGTGGGCGATGGAACTGCAGGGCACCGTCGCATACGACACGACCTATGTGGCGGCCTCCGTCGTAGCGGCGTGGCTCACCGCGGTGATGATCCTGTGGCTGGTGACGGTCGCCGA
>NZ_AJFC01000276.1:0-17998 GCF_000256505.1 Rhodococcus sp. P14
GCAGCATCGTCGCCGGCGCGGCGGTGATCGGCGTGCACTTCCTCGCGATGGCGGGGGTGCGGGTGACGGTGGATCCGTCGACGGCGGCGCCGTCGGGCGTCGAGGTGTTCGCGGTGCTCTTCCCGGTGTTCGTGCTCGGCATGCTGATCCTGACGGTGCCGATCATGGCGTTGCTCATGGCTCCCGATCGGGTGGCGGCGGCCCTCGAGGCCGAGGCCGAGGCGTGGGCCCGGGAACACCGTCCGGTCGACCCGCGCAGTCCGCTCGCCTGATCGGACGGGGGCGGGACCGGGACCCTCCCGAATTACATCGATGCGATACGCTCCGATCGCTGTCGAGGGGGGCGGAGTCGCAGCCCGTATCGATTCGGTGAGGCGCGCCACCACGAGCACGGACCGCTTCGCGCGCCGTGCTCGGAAGGTCACGATGTCCCACGAAATGCACCACTTCTCCATGGGGATGTGGGTGTTCTTCCTCGCCTATGCCACCTCCGTCGTCGGATCGTTCGTCGGTCTCTCCTGCGCCCGTCAGTCGCTGACCGCGCCCACCGACCGCGGCCATCGCCGCTGGATGGCCATGGCCGCCCTGTCGGTGGGCGGTGTGGCCGTCTGGCTCATGCACTTCATCGGGATGATGGGCTTCGACATTCCCGGTACCGCAGTTCGGTACGCCATGGGGCCGACCGTCTTCTCCGTCGCGCTGTCGGTGGCCGCCACCTGGTTCGGGCTCTGGCTCGTCAGCTCCCGCGCCGCGTGGGTGAACCGCGTGCCGTCCTTCGCCCGCCTGCTCGTCGGCGGCCTCGGGATGGGACTCGCGGTCAGCCTCATGCACTACAGCGGCATGTGGGCCATCCGGATCCAGGGCTCGCTCGAGCACGACCCGAGCTTCGTCGTCGCCTCGGTGGCCATCGGTGTCGTCGCGGCCACGGTCGCCCTGTGGCTCGCGCAGACCGCGGATCGATGGGTGCTCCGCGTCCCGGCCGCCCTGCTCATGGGCTGCGCGGTCGTCGCACTGCACTACACCGGCATGGCCGGCGTGCGCGTCGAGGTCGATCCGACCGTCCCGCTGCCGTCGGGCCGGACCGTCACCGCACTGCTGTTCCCCTCCTTCGTGCTCGGCATCGCCGTTCTCGCCGTGCCGATCGCCGCGCTGCTGCTCGCCCCCAGCCGGGGTGACATGGCACTGGAGGAGGAGTTCGCCCGCTGGGCCACCGACGACGACGCCTCCGTTCCGGGGCGCTCGTGAAGGAAATTTCGGACGCCGGGACGGACCGGCCGAGCGGAATCGCCGCATCGGTCGGTGTGCGAGCTGACCTGCACCTATAGACTCGGGTGGTTGCGAGACGCGCGCCGGACGGAAGTCCGCGGCGTTCGAGCCGAGTAGAAGAAGGAGCTCATGACCGACACCACGTTGCCGCCGGAGGGGCCGGGGCACGACCGCATCGAGCCCGTCGACATCCAGCAGGAGATGCAGAGCAGCTACATCGATTACGCGATGAGCGTGATCGTGGGCCGCGCCCTGCCCGATGTGCGGGACGGTCTCAAGCCGGTGCACCGCCGCGTCCTGTACGCAATGTACGACAACGGGTTCCGCCCGGACCGCGGCTACGTGAAGTCGGCACGTGCCGTCGCCGAGACGATGGGCAACTACCACCCGCACGGCGACGCCTCGATCTACGACACACTCGTGCGGCTCGCGCAGCCGTGGTCGATGCGCTACCCGCTCGTCGACGGCCAGGGCAACTTCGGGTCCCGCGGTAACGACGGCGCAGCCGCGATGCGGTACTGCGTGCCGGGCGACACGCTCGTGCGAATGCCCCACGGCCAGAGCATCCGCATCTCGGAGATCCTGCCCGGCGTCGAGCCCGACAGCGACAACGAGATCGACCTGAAGGTTCTCGATCGTCACGGCAACCCGGTGATGGCCGAGATGCTGTTCCACTCGGGCACCCATCGCACATACACCCTCAGCACGGTCGAGGGCTACGAGATGCGCGGAACTGCCAATCACCCGGTGCTCTGCCTGGTGGATGTGGCGGGTGTTCCCACCCTGCTGTGGAAGCTGCTGGACGAGATCCGCAGCGGTGACCGGGTGGTGTTGCAGCGTGTTCCCTCCGCCGAGGAGCACGGCAGGCACAACGAGTACGAGGCGGCTGCCGCACTGCTGCTCGGTGCGTTCGTCAGTGAGGGCTTCGTCTCGGAGAACCGCGCCGGGTTCAACAACCTCGACCGGGACTTCTTCGATCGCGTCGTGGATGCGTTCGATCGGGTCGTCGGCGGCCGGCGCTACGTCTACAGCCGGGTGATCAAGTCGGGTTCGACACTGCACGAGCTCGACGTCCAGGACCTGACGATGCTGCGGCGCAGCGTGCTGGCGGGTGTGATCGGTCAGCGCAGCGACCGCAAGAGCGTTCCCGACTTCATCTGGGAGTCGCCGACAGCACTCAAGCGCATCTTCCTCGGTGCCCTGTTCGAGGGCGACGGATCGTGCTCGTCGCTACCACGCAACACGGTGCAGGTGTCGTACTCCACGCGGAGCCTGCAACTGGCGAAGGACGTGCAGCAGCTGCTGTTGGAGTTCGGCGTCGTCAGCCGCCGGTATCGGCACGCGACCGGTGAATACAAGGTCGCCGTCACCAATCGGCGTGACGCCCGCCTGTTCGCCGAACGTATCGGCTTCGTCGGCTGCAAGCAGCGCAAGCTCGAGCAGGTCCTTGCCGCGGCGGAGTCGAGCAGCCCCGCGGCGGCGGCACGCTCCATGAGCACGGACTACGTCCCCGGTCTCGCGGCGTTCCTCCGTACGCACGGCGCGACGGATCCGGCGAACGTCAACTGGCTCCGGCGGCACAACGTCGATCGGATCGAACGTTGGGAGCACCGTGGTGACGAGATCGCGTCGCACATCACGGAACCCGATGCCCGAGCCATCGCCGAGGAGCTGACCGACGGCCGGTTCTACTACGCCGAGGTGGCCTTCGTCGCCGAGGGCGACGTGGAGCCGGTCTACAGCCTGCGGGTCGACACCGACGATCACGCGTTCGTCACCAACGGATTCGTCAGCCACAACACCGAGTGCCGGCTCACCCCGCTCGCGATGGAGATGCTGCGCGAAATCGACCACGAGACAGTCGATTTCCAACCGAACTACGACGGGCGCACGCTCGAGCCGGTGGTTCTCCCCAGCCGTATCCCCAACCTGTTGATCAACGGTTCGGGCGGTATCGCGGTCGGCATGGCCACCAACATCCCGCCGCACAACCTCCGTGAGGTGGCCGACGCGATCTACTGGGCGCTCGAGAACTTCGAGGCCGACGAGGAAGTCACCCTGGCCGCCGTCATGGAGCGCATCAAGGGCCCGGACTTCCCGACCGCGGGCCTGATCGTCGGCGGCCAGGGCATCAAGGACGCGTACACCACCGGCCGCGGGTCGGTGCGGATGCGCGGTGTCGTGGAGATCGAGGAGGACGCCCGGGGCAAGACCTCGATCGTCATCACCGAACTGCCGTACCAGGTCAACCCGGACAACCTGATCACCTCGATCGCCGAGCAGGTCCGGGACGGCAAGATCGCCGGCATCTCCGACATCCACGACGAGTCGTCGGACCGTGCGGGCATGCGCATCGTCGTGACCGTCCGCCGGGACGCCGTCGCGAAGGTCGTCCTGAACAACCTCTACAAGCACACGCAGCTGCAGACCGGCTTCGGCTGCAACATGCTCTCGATCGTCGACGGCGTGCCGCGCACCCTGCGGCTCGACCAGATGATCCGGTTGTACGTCACCCACCAGATCGAGGTCATCGTCCGGCGGACCCGGTACCTGCTGCGCAAGGCGGAGGAACGGGCCCACATCCTGCGCGGTCTCGTGAAGGCGCTCGACGCGCTCGACGACGTCATCGCGCTGATCCGCGCCTCGGCGACGGTGGAGGACGCACGCGCCGGCCTCATCGGACTGCTCGACGTCGACGAGATCCAGGCCGACGCGATCCTGGCGATGCAGCTGCGTCGTCTCGCGGCCCTGGAACGGCAGAAGATCGTCGACGAACTCGCCGAGATCGAGCTCGAGATCGACAACCTCAAGGACATCCTTGCCAAGCCCGAGCGTCAGCGCGCGATCGTGCGGGACGAGCTGAAGGAGATCGTCGACAAGTACGGCGACGACCGTCGCACCCGCATCGTCGCGGCCGACGGGGACGTCTCCGACGAGGACCTCATCGCCCGCGAGGACGTCGTCGTCACCATCACCGAGACCGGCTACGCCAAGCGCACCAAGACCGACCTGTACCGGTCCCAGAAGCGTGGCGGCAAGGGCGTCAAGGGCGCCGATCTCAAGCAGGACGACATCGTCAAGCACTTCTTCGTGACGTCCACGCACGACTGGCTGCTGTTCTTCACCACCAAGGGCCGGGTGTACCGGGCGAAGGCCTACGAGCTGCCGGAAGCCAACCGCACCGCGCGCGGCCAGCACGTGGCCAACCTGCTGGCCTTCCAGCCGGACGAGCGGATCCAGGGCGTCATCCGGCTCAAGTCCTACGAGGACGCCCCCTACCTGGTGCTCGCGACCCGCAACGGCCTGGTCAAGAAGTCGCGACTGTCGGACTTCGACTCCAACCGGTCCGGCGGCATCGTCGCGATCAACCTGCGCGGCGACGACGAACTGGTCGGTGCGGTGCTGTGCTCGTCGGACGACGATCTGCTGCTGGTCTCCGCCAAGGGGCAGTCGATCCGTTTCGTGGCGAGCGACGAGGTGCTGCGGCCGATGGGCCGGGCGACCTCGGGCGTCCAGGGCATGCGGTTCAACGAGGACGACGCCCTGCTCTCGCTCAACGTGGTCCGTGAGGGCACGTACCTGCTGGTCGCGACGTCCGGTGGATACGCCAAGCGCACCCCGATCGAGGACTACATGGCGCAGGGACGCGGCGGCAAGGGCGTGCTGACCATTCAGTACGACCGCAAGCGTGGCACTCTGGTCGGAGCGCTCATCGTGGACGACGACGACGAGTTGTACGCGATCACCTCGGGCGGTGGCGTCATCCGGACCCCCGCGAAGCAGGTGCGCAAGGCCGGCCGACAGACGAAGGGTGTGCGGTTGATGAACCTGGGGGAGGGGGACACGTTGCTGGCGATCGCACGCAACGCCGACGAGCCCGAGGAGAGCGCCGCACTCGAAGCGAAGGAGTCGTAAGTGAGCACTCCCCAGGGACCGAACGGCGCCGAGCAGGGTCCGCCGCCCGCGCAGCCGCCGAAGGGTCAGAACGGACGAGAGGTGCCCGGGAAGCCGGCCGGCGGAGCGACGCCGTCGGGCGGTGCCGCCCGGAACCCCGGGGCGGGAGCGAACCCGGGCGTGCCGGCCGACGGCACGGCCAAGCCCCCGACGGCGGAGGGCGGGACGTCGCGTCCCGGGCAGCAACGTCCGGGCGGGCCTCCCACACCTCCGTGGCAGCGCGGGAATCAGCAGGAGACCCCGCAGAACGTGCCGCAGACGAACCTGGCCCGTCCGGGTCAGGCACCGTCCTCGACCGGACGTCCCGTAGTGCCCACCCCGAGTGAGACCCCCGGTGACAAGCCCGCTGCGCGCCCCGGGACGGATCCGGCCGGACCGGCGCAGCAGGGCGGACAGCAGCCGGGCGGGCAGCAGCCGGGCCCGGCGAAGGAGCCGGCGGCTCGTTCCGGCGGAAATCCGGCCGGGAACCGGCCCAGCGCCGCGACGCCCCCGACCCGGCCGGTCGTCACCGGCACCGCGGCCGCCTCGATGAACGCGCCCACGGCTGGCGCGGACCGGTCGGCGGCCAAGACGAAGGCCGCCGTCATCGACGGTCCGACGCGGCACATCGAACGCAAGGACCTGGCGAAGGATCTGCCGGATCTGTCCACGGTCAAGCATCCGCTGCCGTCCGCGCCGGTCGAAGAGCCGGCGGCCGCGCAGCCGGCTGCTCCGGTCGCCACGGCGGCTCCGGTCGCGGGCGAGCCGTTGCGTGCGACGGTGCAGGTGCGCCGCATCGATCCGTGGTCGATGCTGAAGATCTCCTCGGTGATCTCCGTCTCGTTGTTCTTCGTGTGGATGGTCGCCGTCGGCCTGCTGTACGGCGTGCTCGAAGGCATGGGCGTGTGGGAACGGCTCAACAGCGCGTTCACGGACATGGTGTCCGACACCGGTGGCGGTGGCCTCATCACCGCCGGTCAGGTCTTCGGGTACGCGACGGTGATCGGGCTGGTCAACACGATCCTGTTCACGGCCCTGGCCACTCTGGGAGCCTTCATCTACAACCTGTGCACCGACCTCGTCGGCGGCGTGCAGGTGACCCTCGCGGACCCGGACTGAGCTGGGGAAACGAGTCCCCACCGAGCCGATTTTGGACTTCCCGGCTCGGTGGGGTAGTGTTCCAACTCGGTTCGAGGGCCTATAGCTCAGGCGGTTAGAGCGCTTCGCTGATAACGAAGAGGTCGGAGGTTCAAGTCCTCCTAGGCCCACTCCCCGTGCCGAAAGGGCAGCGAGCATGAAGGTTCTTCTCCTTGTGGGAACCGTGGTGCTGGTGACCGTCGGACTCGCCCGGATGTTGCGGAGCGAGGACGAATGGCACGAGGTCACCGCCCGCTGAGGCGGCAGACGGGGCCTTAGCTCAGTTGGTAGAGCGCTGCCTTTGCAAGGCAGATGTCAGGAGTTCGAATCTCCTAGGCTCCACAAGTAAAGATCGAGGTAGAGGGCGTTTTCCGGAATTCCGGAAGACGCCCTCTGCTCGTTCTGCCCACTTCTTGCCCACATCCGTCGCCGGTCGCCGTGCTGCTACTGCCCGAATGTGAAGCGCAGATTGGCGTTGATCAACTCGTTGATCCGCTTCCGCATGCGGACAGTGGTCTCTTCGTCCGGCACCGGATCGTCGACGATCAACGTCCAATGCAGGATTGTGCCGCTTCGCCCGCCGGTCAGGTCGAACCGAACCCGAGCGTCGGGCCGCCACGGCCACAGCGAGCTCCACACCACCAGGTTCGGCTCGACGGCATCGAGGACGGCGGGCCGCTGTTCGCCGTCGCGCAGGATCAGCCACGGACGGGTCGGGTCGCGGCCCGGATCGATGATCGCTTCATGGACCACGTGAGGTGGTGGCGGCTGGGAGCGACGCCGACCGGCAATTGTGGGCACATCGCACGGTATCGCGACGTATCAGTTGGCGTCGTCTGTGCTCACACCTGCTCGGTGAGCTCGTCGAGGACCGCCGAGAGCTGCCGCATCGCGGTGAGCGTGGCGGCCAGACCTTCCTCGCCCACGGCATCGGCCAGGCGCCGGGCGAAGGCGGCGTGCGCCGGATCGATCCCGGTCACCGCCGCACGGCCCGCGGGGGTCGGCGTGACGAGCTTGGCGCGCCGATGGGCGGGGTTGGGCAGGTACTCGGCGAGGCCGCGCTCGACCAGCAGGTCGGCGATCCGCTGCACGCTCTGACGGGTGATCCCCATCGCCCGGGCGATGCCGGCGACCGGCAGGGGATCGTGCAGCACGGCACCGAGGACCTGCCACCACGCCGCCGTGAGACCGGACGGACGTGCCAGCGTCTCGGCGACTTCGAGGAACTGACCGTTGAGCCGGAACGACGTCAGGGCAAGGCCGCTGAGGAGTTCCTGTTCCGGGCGCTCGCTCATCCGGCCATGAGTTCGTAGAAGCCGGCGGGGTCGCGTCGGCCGTAGAGCTTGAACCAGGATTCGAGGACGTGCGGTTCGAACACCTCCAGGTGTTCGAGGATCGCGCGGGCGAACTCGACGGGGGCGGTGGCGCTCGCGGTGATCAGATTCCGATCGGTGACGGCCGGTTCGTCGCGGTAGAGGTCGCCGCCGGCGTACCCCAGCCCGGCCAGGAACTCGGCGGCGTTGCTGGTGTGCGCGCGGTCGTCGAGCAGGCCGGCGAGGGCGAGCCCGCCCGTGGCCCCGCAGATCGCGGCCACCGGAACCCCGGCCTCGAGGAACTCACGCGCCCGGTCGGCGAAGGGGGTGAACTGCTCGGTGTTCCAGATGTCGTTGCCCGCCAGGACGAGCATCGCGCTGTTGTCGGGCCGCACCTCGTCCAGGGTGGTGTCGGGAAGGATGCGGATTCCGCCCATGGTGGTGACGGGTTCGAGCGTGGTGCCGACCGTGGCGACGGTGTACCGGCCGGGGTGTTTGTGCCAGAGAGGCTTGTTGATATGGGCGATCGCGTGGCCGACCTCCCAATCGGCGAAGGTGTTGTACACGGCCACATGCACGGTCTCAGTCATGACAATATGCTGTCAATATGACAGCATATTGTCAATAGGCGACTGTGCGCCGGCTGGTTTCACGTGAAACGACGAGCCACGCACTGCGTGCACCGCCGGGCTCTCCGCGGGTCGGGTCGGACTCCCTGGCGGGCGCCCCCTTGTGAGCGTTGTTACTACTCCCCGTAGTAAAGGGCGCGTATCCTGGCTGCATGTCTGCCGAGAACGAAGTCGTCGCGCGCGTGCGCGGTGCCTTCGTCGGCGGCATGTCGGGTGCGGTGAGCATCGCCGCCCATGCCCTCGCCGGCGGTTCCGTCCCGGGGCAGGCGCCGGCGGTCCTGCTCTTGGCGGCCGCCATGACGGTAGGCCTGCTCGCCGCGGGCACTCGCGTGCCGATCGTCGGCGTGCTCGCCGCCGGTCAGGTGGTCGGTCACGGCGCCCTCTCCCTCGATGCGGGGCACGTCCACGTCCCCGGTCCGGGCATGCTCGCCGCGCACGCCGGGGCAATCGTCGTCGCGGCGCTACTCGTCCGTGGTGCCGAACACGGTTGCCGGGTCGGGCTGGCCGCCCTCGCTCGCGCGGTCCCCATGTCGTTCGCGCCGGCGCCCGTCGCCGTCCCCGCGTGGACGCCCGTCGTCCACCGTCCCCGGCTCCGCCGGGGACTGCTCGTCGCCGCCGGTCTCGGCACTCGCGGCCCTCCCGTCACGGTCTGAACCCGACCCTTCTCGGTCACCGCGCCCCGCGGTGACCGCGCGCACCCGTGCGCCCTCGGACCGATAACGGAGAATCCCCATGAAGAAGACCCTGTTCCTCGCTGCCGCCGCGGCCGCGACCCTGCTCGCCGCCGGATGCTCGTCCGACGAGCCCGCCGCCGCGTCCGCGGACTCGCTCACCGTCTCCTCGGCGTGGGCGAAGGCCGCCGAATCCGGCATGACCGGTGCATTCGCCGAACTCGAGAACACCGGCGACACCGACATCCACATCGTCTCCGCTGCCAGCCCCAGTTCGGCACGGACCGAGATCCACGAGATGGCGGCCGGCGACGGCGGCGCCATGGTGATGCGCGAGAAGGCGGACGGACTGGTCATTCCCGCGCACAGCACCCATTCGCTCGCCCCCGGCAACGACCATCTGATGCTGATGGACCTCGTCGAGCCGGTCCTGCCCGGTACCGAAGTGACCTTCGAGCTGACCTTCGAGGACGGTTCGACGACCGAGTTCACCGCACAGGTCCGCGACTTCTCCGGCGCGCAGGAGAACTACCAGCCGAGCGCCGGCGCGGGGGCGAACCACGGTGGCTGAGCTGAGCCGGCGGCGTCTCCTCGGTGGCGGCGCCGCCGTCCTGGGCGCCGCCGGCATCGGCGCGGCCGGAGTCGGGACGGGTCTCGGGTACGCCGCCACGCGGGAGCCCGAGCCCACCGGTGGGCGCACGGTCGCCTTCCACGGCGTGCACCAGGCCGGCATCGACACCGACCCGCAGGCCTTCGCCGCCTTCGTCGCGCTGGATCTGCGTCCGGGACTCGACCGTCGCGCGCTGGTCGGGATCATGAAGGTGTGGGCCGAGGACGGTCGCCGGCTGGCCGGGGGCAGTCCCGCCCTCGGCGACACCGAGCCCGAACTCGCCCTCGATCCCGCGCGGCTGACCGTGACGGTCGGATTCGGCCCTGCCGTGTTCGACGCGGCCGGTCTCGAGGCGCAGCGGCCGGAGTGGCTGCGGCCGCTGCCGGCGTTCTCGATCGATCGCCTCGAGGAGCGCTGGTCGGGCGGTGACCTCCTGCTGCAGGTATGTGCCGACGACCCGGTCACCGTCTCGCATGCGACTCGCACGCTCGCCAAGAGCGTGCGATCGCTGGCCACGGTGCGCTGGATCCAGCGCGGATTCCGCAACGCGGTGGGCACCAAGCCCACCGGGACCACGATGCGCAACCTGATGGGTCAGGTCGACGGCACCGTCAACCCGGCCGCGGGAAGCACGGACTTCGACCGGCAGGTGTGGAATCCCGGCACCCCGGCCTGGCTGGCCGGGGGCACGTCCCTGGTGTTGCGGCGAATCCGCATGGAACTCGACACGTGGGACGAGCTCGACCGGCCGGCCCGGGAGCTCGCGGTGGGCCGGGACCTGGCCGGCGGGGCGCCGCTGACCGGCAGCCGGGAGCACGACGATCCGGACTTCGCCGCCACCGACGTCCACGGCATTCCGGTGATCCCTCCGGAATCACACGTCGCCCGGGCGCGGCCCCGGAACGCGAACGAGCAGTTCCTGCGACGCGGCTACAACTACGACGACCCGGACGGCGCCGGACTGTTGTTCGCGGCGTACCAGGCCGACGTGGACGCGCAGTTCGTCCCGGTGCAACAGCGGCTCGCCGAGCACGACGCGCTGAACCCGTGGATCACCCCGGTCGGGTCGGCGGTGTTCGCCGTCCCACCCGGATTCGGTCCCGGGGGATACCCGGGTGACACCCTGTTCGAGGGCTGACGGAGCCTGCTTCCGGCCGGGATCCGCGTGGGATCCCGGCCGGGGCACCGCCGTACCTACAGTTTGTATGGTTCCCGTCACACCCGGCCGAAATGGCGCTACCGTCAGGACACGCGTCCATCCGGGTCGAGGAAAGGCGGCACGCTCATGACTACAGCACTGCCGGAACGTCAGGGCTTCGGAACCCTGCGCGCGGGGGGACTGCACTGGGACGCCTTCCCGCTGCGGCTGTTCGCGAAGGGCAACGCGAAGTTCTGGGATCCGCTCGATCTGGACTTCAGCCGCGACGCCGCCGACTGGAACGAGCTCAACAGCGAGCAGCACCGCAGCGCCACCTATCTCGTCGCACAGTTCGTGGCCGGTGAGGAAGCCGTCACCCAGGACATCCAGCCGTTCCTGCGGGCGATGGCCGCCGAGGGCCGTCTCGGCGACGAGATGTACCTGACCCAGTTCTGCTTCGAGGAGGCCAAGCACACCCAGGTCTTCCGGCTGTGGATGGACGCGGTGGGCCTGACCGCGGACCTGCACCCCTACGTCGCGGACAACCCCTACTACCGGCAGCTGTTCTACGAGGAACTGCCCCACTCGTTGCGTGTCCTCGAGACCGATCCGAGCCCCGCCAGCCAGGTCCGCGCCAGCGTCACCTACAACCACGTCATCGAGGGCAGCCTCGCCCTCACCGGGTACTACGCCTGGCAGAAGGTGTGCACGAAACGCGGGATCCTGCCCGGGATGCAGGAACTCGTGCGCCGGATCGGCGACGACGAACGCCGGCACATGGCATGGGGAACCTTCACGTGCCGCCGCCACGTCGCCGCCGACGACTCGAACTGGGATGTCGTGCAGCAGCGCATGGGGGAGTTGCTGCCGCTCGCGCTCGGCATGATCCAGTGGGTCAACGACCAGTTCGAAGAACAGCCCTTCGGTCTCGATCCCGACGAGTTCGTCTCCTACGCCGCCGACCGCGCCCAGCGACGGCTCGGGGCCATCGAATCCGCCCGGGGCCGGCCCGTCGAGGAGATCGATCTCGACTACAGCCCCGAGGTCCTCGAGGACAAGTTCGGTGCGGAGGATGCCGCGGTGCTGACCAGCCTCGCGGAGAACTGAACCGGGCGGTCAGAGCAGCGCGACGGCCGCGAAGGCCAGCAACAGGATCACCGCGACCACGGCTCCGATCGCCGAGTAGTTGCGGCTCGGCGGCGTCGCGGTGGAGGTGAGCGTCGCGCCGGCGGTGTCGTCGGCGTCGCCGTCCTCGGGCCGCGCGTCGCCGGATCGGTGGTCGGCGCCGGTCGTCGCGGGAACGGGTGCGGGGCTCGCGGGTGCGCCCGCTGCCCTGTCCCGTTCGGCCGCCGCTTCGGCCCGGGCACGCTCGGCCGCCTCGAGTTCACGGATGCGCGGAATGCCACCGGTGAGAACATCGGTGACGTCGTACGACGGGGGCAGTCCGATCCGCGCCTTGACCACGCGTGCGGGTGTGAAGCCGGCCGCGAGGATGGCGGCCCCGAGGGCGGCGGTCTGCTCGGGACCGGGTCCGACGAGGGTGCGTACCCCGAGTTTCGCGGCGAGGCTGTCCGCGATGGACTGCACGTGCGAGCGGTCGCGCGCGACGAACCCGTCGCCCATCACCACGACGGCGTCCAGATTGTGCGAAAGCCAGCCGAAGGCGCCGAGGGCGGTGGCCAGCTGGGCCGCGGGGGACGGGGCGCTCTTGGCGGCGAACCGGAACGCCTTGCCGGCCGAGACGCCGGAACGCACGAGGTTGACGGTCGAGCCGCCGTCGTCGACGTGGAAGATGCCGACGAGCTGTCCCGGGGTCTCCGAGATCTCCGAGGCGTACCACGTCGCGGCCGCCTCGGCGTCCGACACGAGGGCGATGTGCCGCAGGTCCGCATAGTCGAGCGCGGCCCGCAGTGCGGCCACGGTGGACTGGTCCCACCGTGACGGGTAGGTGGCGGTGACGCTCGGCAGGCCGCCGTCGGGTCCGCTGTCCGGTGGCAGCGGGGGGCATTCGTGCAGCAGGCAGGCGATTGCCGTGGCCATCGAGTCCTCGGCCCGGTAGATGCGTCCGTCGCTGGCGGTGACGCCGGCGGGATCGCCGACCCGGCCGAGGAATCCCGACAGGTAGCGGGCCTCGCCGGCCGGATGCGGGGCGCCGCCGAGGACGGTGGTGCCGTCGGAGTCGATGTGCAGGACGGTGTCCCGGGCTATGACGACAGGATCGGGACTGCCGGGGTCGTTGGAAGCGAGGACCGCGGTGGACACCACGCTCCCGATCCGGAGACCGACTCCCACAGCCATGTCAAACCTCCTGTAGACAACGATCGGCGTACATCTTGCTACCGACTCGGCCACGGCCGGGGAAGCCGCGCCGTAGCATCGCGCGGGATCTTGCAGGGACCACTAGGATTCGCGCGTGAGATCAGCACCGCCCGTGCGCACCCAGGGTCTCGAGGCTGCGGCAGTTGCGGACGGATGCTCTCGCATCCGGCGGGGGTGGCACCTGTCAGGTTCTCGGCCGGATCGTCCGCCGGGGCGGGAACGCCTGCCGGGCGTGGGTCAGCAGGAACAGGCTGATCACGGCCACCCAGGCCGGGAAGACCAGGGTGAGCCACAGCGCCTCGGTCACCGCGAACAGCAGGACGAGAGCGAGTAGGTAGGTGGGGGCGACCAGCCATCGGGGCATCAGCCCGGTGCGCATCCAGATGGTGGCCAGCGAGATCATGAAGACCGCGGCCATCCGGATCGAGTAGACGTTGCTGATCTGCAGGATCAGCGCGTGCGCGAAGGCGGCCGACTCCTGGGCAGGGACGGCCGCCGCCTGGTCCGCCAGGAGCAGACCGCCGGCACTGGCCATCGTGACGAGGATGAGCGCCAGGAACAACAGGCCGCTGCCGACGAAGACCGTCGAGAAGAACTGGTCCTCGAGGTCGCCCAGCCGGTGCCGGAGCGCACCGATGAACCACAGGAACGCGATGCAGGCGAACTGGGACAGCATCAGTGCGACGGTGAGCCGTGAGCGGCCGGCGTCCAGCCACTCGGTCGTGCCGAAGGGGTCCGCCGGGATCGCCTGACGGATCAGGACGATGCTCGTCGTGAACAGGACCGCGAACACGATCCCGACGGCGGCGGCGGCGTGCGGGGTGGTCAGCCGGTGCAGGTGCGGTTCGCTGCGCTCCGCGGTCATGCCCGGATTGTCTCCGACCAGCGGCGATGCGGGGGCACAAACGACGGATCGCAACCTCGTGTGCGGGTCACAAGATGCGAAATGCGCACTTACGCGCCGGTAAGTTAGCTGTTACAGTGCGTACCGCTTGTGTCGTCCGACACACGGACATCGACCTGTGAAGGGACCGTGGGGATGGGGATGGGGATGGGGCGCGCCCGACGATGGGTCGGCGCCGCGGCGACGGCCGCGGCGCTGACGGGAACGATGCTCGCGGCGCCGGCGACGGCGGGCGCGGACGCGAACTTCTACGATCCTCCGCTCGACCTGGCCGGCGCCTCCGGCGCCGTACTCCGCAGCGGACCGTCCGACCTCGCCGTCCGCGTCCCGACGCCGCAGGGCGTGTTCCCGGCACAGGGCACCCGGCTGCTCTACCGCAGCCTCGATGCGAACGGCGACCCCAACGCCGTCGGCGGCACCTACCTCGAGCCGTCGCTGCCCTGGAACGGTCCCGGTCCGCGGCCGCTCGTCGCGATCGCGCCGGGCACCCAGGGCCAAGGCGACCAGTGTGCGCCGTCCAAGCAGCTGAACTCGCTCGTGTCCTACACCCCGCCGCTCGACCTGTTCACCGAGTACGAACTGCTGTCGATCAACACCATGCTGCTGCAGGGCATCGCCGTCGTCGTCACCGATTACGACGGTCTCGGGACGCCGGGCCACCACACCTACGTCAACCGCCTCGCGGAGGCGCACGCGGTGCTCGATGCGGTCCGGGCGGCCCAGAGCCTGCCCGCCGCGTCCGTCACCCCCGACGGGCCGGTCGGCCTGTGGGGGTACTCCCAGGGCGGGGGTGCCGTGTCGGCGGCCGCCGAACTGCAGCCGACCTACGCACCCGAGTTGAACCTGGTGGGCGTCTACGCCGGTGCGCCGCCCGCGGACCTCGAGGCCACGCTGAACCAGGTCGACGGAACGGCACTGACCGGCGTGATCGGCTACACGATCAACGGCCTGGGCGAGGCCTACCCCGAGCTCCGGGATCTCATCGACGCCGAGATCAACGACCGGGGACGCGAGATGCTGCAGTCGGTGGCGAACCAGTGCGCCCCGGAGACGATCTTCCGCTACGGCTTCCAGCGCACGAACGACTACACCCGCACGGGCGAGCCGCTGAGCGTGGTCGTCGACCGGTTGCCGGAGGCGAAGGAAGCCATCGCCGCGCAGCGGATCGGACGCCTGCAGCCGTCGGTGCCGGTACTCGTGCAGCACGGAACGATGGACGACATCGTGCCCTACGGCCAGGGTCACCGGCTCGCGACGGACTGGTGCGCCCTCGGCGCCACCGTCCAGTTCTCCACGAACACCACCCCGCCGATCCTGCCGGGCCTGGCCGTCAATCACGCGCTGCCGCTGGTCGCGGGCATGCCCGAAGCGGTCGCCTACCTGAACGACCGGTTCGCCGGGCGGCCCGCACCGTCCAACTGCGGCGCCTTCTGACCGACGGCCGCGTGGGATCCGCGGACAGGACGGTCAGCCGCGACAGCGATTGCTGTCGCGGCTGACCAGGGCGCGCGCGGCCGGCGGCCCGTTCACACCACCGGATGGTCGGCGCCGAGGAATCTGCGGGCGAGGTTCTGCTCCACCGACGGCCCGGGCGACCATTCGGCGATCCACGGGCCCGTGCCCTCGCTGGGATCGATCACGCCCTTTTCCAGCCAGGTGTAGCGGCCGTCGAGGACGTCGGCCGTGAGCTGCCGGTCGGCATCGTCGGTGTGCGTCCACAACGCGGCGAACAGCGAGTCCACGCGGAGCTTCGCCTGGAGGCAGAAGACGTCGGCGAGTTCGTAGGCCGCCTCCGTCTCGGGGTGACCGTCGGTGTGGTACATCTGCGCCCGTACGCAACTCGCCGACATGGCGAACAGTTCCGCGCCGATGTCGACGAGCCGCCCCAGGAAATTCTGCCGCTTCTCCAGACCACCCTGCCACCGGGCCATGCCGTAGAACGTGGACCGAGCGAGCTTGCGCGAACACCGCTCCACGTAGCGCAGATGGTGTGCCAGGGGACCGAATTCGCCGTAGGAGGTGGGCAGCTGGCCCTTGCCCGCCACCAACTGGGGCAGCCACTTGGCGTAGAAGCCGCTCGCCTTGGCGGCGGCCCGGGCCTTCGTGTCCAGAGTGGCTTTCGGATCGGCCAGCTCACCCGCCACCCGCAGGTGGGCATCCACGGCTTCGCGGGCGACGAAGAGCCGCATGATCTCGCTCGAGCCCTCGAAGATCCGGTTGATCCGCAGGTCCCGCAGGAGCTGCTCGGCGGGCACCATCCGCTCACCCCGGGCCGCGAGCGACGCCGCCGTCTCGTAGCCGCGTCCCCCTCGGATCTGCATCAACTCGTCGGCGATCTCGCAGGCCACCTCGCTCGACCACAGCTTGGCCAGAGCCGCCTCGATGCGGATGTCGTTGCGGTCCTCGTCGCACATCTGGCCGGTCAGTTCCACCACGGCTTCGAGGGCGAACGTGGTGGCCGCGATGTATCCGATCTTGCCGGCAATCGCATCGTGCCGACCCACCGGGCGACCCCACTGGACACGGGCGCCGGACCATTCCCGGGCGATCTTGAGCGCCCACTTGCCGGCACCGGCGCACATCGACGGGATCGCGAGCCGGCCGGCGTTGAGGGTGGTCAGGGCGATCTTCAGGCCGTCACCCTCGCGGCCGATGAGATTCTCCTTCGGCACCCGCACCTTGTACAGCCGGGTGAGGCCGTTCTCGATCCCCTTCAGGCCCAGGAACGAGTTGCGGCGTTCGACGGTGATGCCCGGGGTGTTCGCCTCGACGACGAACGCCGAGATGCCGCCGCGGTGGCCCTCGCTGCGCGGCACCCGCGCCATCACCACCAGCAGTTCGGCGACCACTCCGTTGGTGGTCCACAGCTTCACGCCGTCGAGTTCGTACGCGTCGCCGTTCTCCACCGGCACCGCCGTCGAGGCGAGACGGGCGGGATCGGAACCCACGTCGGGCTCGGTCAGCAGGAAGGCCGAAATCGCCCCCCGCGCACACCGCGGGAGGAAAGCGCGCTTCTGTTCGGGTGTCCCGGCCAGCTTCAAGGGTTCGGGCACTCCGATGGACTGATGCGCCGACAACAGGACGCCGAGGCTCGGGTGGGCGCTGGCCACGAGCATCAGCGCGCGGTTGTAGGCCACCTGCGACAGTCCCAGGCCGCCGTACTCCTGGGAGATCTTCATGCCGAAGCAGCCGAGCTCGGCCAATCCGGCGACGTATTCGTCGGGAATCCGGGCCTCGCGCTCGATGCGGCTGCCGTCCACACCCTCGCAGAAGCGGCGAAGCTCTGCCAGGAACCCTTCGGTCCGGGCCTCCTCGTCGGGGGTGGGCCGCGGGAACGGATGGATGAGGTCGAGGGTCAGACGCCCGAGAAACAACTCCTTTGCGAACGACGGCTTGTGCCAGCTGGTCTCGCGGGACTCCTCTGCGAGAGCGCGCGACTGTTCCTCGCTGGCGTGTATCTGCTGTGCCATGTGATGCCTCCCCGATAGGACTGCTACCGGCGAGTATCCACCCGTTTTGTGACGTGCATCACGATATTCGCCGGATCGGTACCGGCGAGTAACCCGAGGGTGTGCGACAGATCACGGAGCGGCGCGGTGGCCGTCCCGACAGGCACCCCGTGCGGGTCCGTACGCTGGAGTGGTCACCGACGACGCACCCGAGCACCTCCACCTTCCCGCCTACGCGGACCACCGCTGGAGGCCGACATGGAATTCCTTGCGTCCGTACCTGTCGTACTACTGCTGACAATCCTGATCTACGTTGTCGCCGGCCGGATCGTCGATCTGGAACTACGCGTCACCGAACGACAACTGCTCGAAGAAGGGCAGGCCGCGCGCGACGCGACCTGCCCCGGATCCGATTCCGTCCCGTGATCCCGGCGGACCTCAGTCCTGCTTCTTCGGTCCCCCGGCAGGACCACTCGGCGGCTGCGGCTTCGCAGAGGTTCCCTTGCCACCGGCAGCCGCGTTCTTCGGTTCGGGGGCCGGCTTGCGAGCCGGTTCCTCCTTGGCCGCATGCTTTCCGGTCGGTGCCGCATCGGCCGTGCCCTTCGGTGCCGCGTCTGTGCTCTTCGGCG